>NZ_JAFZKX010000076.1 GCF_017551775.1 Fibrobacter sp.
CGATGGCGACGGCACGAAGTACATCGTGCTGCTCGATGCCGGGTACCCGGTGGCGACGTGCAGGTTCTTTGAGACTGCTCCCGGGCATGTGACGCTCGGGCGGGTGGTCGTTCTGCCGGAATACCGCGGGCGCAAGCTGGGCGCGATGGCGGTTTGCGAGGCGGAAAAGTGGGTTGCAGAGTGTGGTTATTCCGTAATTGATATCGAAGGCCGCGTCGAGGCGGTACAATTCTACGAAAAGCTCGGTTATGCGCGTGTTGACGACTGTGTCGTCCGGAGCGGCGTGTTCGACTGCATCCGCATGCGGAAACCCCTTTCGGCAAAGTAGTTTTTTTCTAAATTTACCCTTGTAAAATTCAAACAAGGATAAAAACATGCGCGATCAGTTCGAAAGCCCGCTTATCAAGCGTTACGCCAGCAAGGAAATGAGTTTCATCTTCAGCCCGCAGTACAAGTTCCAGACTTGGCGCAAGCTGTGGATTTACCTCGCCGAATCCGAAATGGAACTCGGCCTCCCGATTACGCAGGAGCAGGTGGACGAACTGAAGGCCCACGAGAAGGACATCAACTTCGAAGTCGCCGAAGAAGAAGAAAAGCGCCGCCGCCACGACGTGATGAGCCACGTCTACGCCTACGGCGTCCAGTGCCCGAAGGCCAAGGGCATCATCCACCTCGGTGCGACGTCTGCATTCGTGGGCGACAACACCGACCTTATCCAAATGCAGCAGGCCATGATCCTCGTCCGCAAGCGCCTTTGCCGCGTGATGGACAAGCTTTCCAAGTTTGCGATGGAATACAAGGACATGGCCCAGCTCGGCGCCACGCACTTCCAGGCCGCCCAGCTCACCACCGTGGGTAAGCGCGCTTGCCTCTGGCTCCAGGACATGCTCATCGACCTCGAAGAACTGAACTTCCTCATCGAAGTGCTTCCGTTCCGCGGTGTGAAGGGCACGACCGGTACGCAGGCTAGCTTCATGGACCTGTTCAACGGCGACGAAGAAAAGATTATGGAACTCGACCGCCGCGTGACCGCCAAGGCCGGCTTCAAGCGCGTGCTCACCATCACCGGTCAGACCTACACCCGCAAGTGGGACAACCGCGTGAACCAGGTGCTCAGCTCCATCGCCCAGAGCCTCCACAAGTTTGCTACCGACATGCGCCTCATGCAGGGCGTGAAGGAAGTGGAAGAACCGTTCGAAAAGACGCAGATTGGCTCCAGCGCCATGGCTTACAAGCGTAACCCGATGCGCAGCGAACGTATCTGCTCCCTGGCCCGTTTCGTGATGGCTCAGGTGAACAGCACCGCCTTCACTCAGGCGACGCAGTGGTTTGAACGTACCCTCGATGACAGTGCCAACAAGCGCCTCGCCATTCCGGAAGCGTTCCTCGCTATGGATGCCATGCTCATCATCGCCGAGAACGTGACGAACGGCCTTGTCGTTTATCCGAAGGTGATTGAAAAGCGCATCATGGCCGAACTCCCGTTCATGGCTACCGAAAACATCATTATGGAAGGCGTGAAGAACGGCGGCGACCGTCAGGAACTCCACGAAGAAATCCGCGTGATGTCCATGGAAGCCGGCAAGGTCGTCAAGGAACAGGGCAAGGACAACGACTTGCTCGAACGCGTTCTCAAGAACGAGAAGTTCCAGAAGCTCGGCATCACCGAAGAAAAGCTCAAGGAAATTCTCGACCTGCGCAAGTTCGTGGGCCGCGCTCCGGGACAGGTCGTGAAGTTCGTGACCGAAGAAGTTCGCCCGGCTATCGACGCTGTGGCCGACTGGCAGAATATTGACGCTGGTGAGTTGAAGGTATAAGCCAAATCGCTTGCTTGTATATTTAGCTCTACAAAATTTTCGCCCAGCTAGTTCATGGCTGGGCTTTTTTTTTGTTCAAAAAAACAATTGTTAATTTTCTTTTTCTTATTTTTTTTGGACGTCCGTGATGAATTGGGGAAATATGTCTTATTTTGTTATAACATTCAGATAACGTTGTCTGATTTTTTATAGGAGAAAAAATGAAAAAAATGCTTATCGCCGTATTTGCGGTGGCTGCTTATTGTCTTGCGGCAAACCCAGCCCCGTATACAGGACTGTTGAAAAATCTTAATATTGCCACGTTTGGTATAAAAAAATATCAAAAACTCTATGGAAATGATGAACATGATCTTCCAGATAATGTGAATTATGCAACGCAATTTAGAAATTCGCTGGAAAATCATGTTTCTAAGAAGTATCCTGGAACGACATTTGAAGGCTCCTACTCAAATTCTAAATCAAAAGAGGTCACGATATCTTTTTTTTTAGAAGAAATACAAAACAACCATAATATCGTTATGTT
This sequence comes from Fibrobacter sp., assembly GCF_017551775.1. Classification (NCBI taxonomy): domain Bacteria; kingdom Pseudomonadati; phylum Fibrobacterota; class Fibrobacteria; order Fibrobacterales; family Fibrobacteraceae; genus Fibrobacter; species Fibrobacter sp. The sequence goes on from NZ_JAFZKX010000076.1 coordinate 2,341, forward strand.
TTCTGGGCACGGAAGTTCCGAATATGATGGAAGTACTGTTGTAAGGCATAATAAAGCGGTAATGTTTAATGGTAGAGTCTATGTTGAGGATATGATCTTTTCTGAGGCGACATATTATGTTTTTATGGATGCGTGCAATTTTCTAAGCTTCTATACGGATGATTATGATCGAAAAAAATATGGTTTTTACTACAGGTATAGCGGTAATCGTGGGCTTGTAATAGATGAAAACACCGAATTTTCCCTCGATGACGCCGATGGCTGGGAGGACTCCCAGGATGCTAAGCCACAGAATTTGGCGTATGGTAGATTCAAAAATGCCTTTAAAAATGGCCTTCATGCGATGTTCGGCTTTTCTTCGTCGACTCCTATGTTATTGAAGGAAGGAACGCTCAAAGCGGATCCTGCTCTTTATGAAGCTTTTGCCCAAAAATGGGTCGATGAGGGCCTTCGAATTTGGCCGGCCTACAAATATGCTGTATGGAAGCATATATACAAGGAACGTTCCCGTGGTATTGAACCGGCTGTAATCTTTAGAAAGGGGACGGCGATTGGAAACGATGGAAAAAGTCATTCGTTTAAGGGCTACTGCGAGTACTACAAATCCATTTACCAGGGTTCTATGAAGTCTGAATCATTAGCGTTGGGCAGAAAAAAGGCTGTCTATGGTTTCCCGTCATATTAATGAGGTCTTGCTATGAATAAAATTATCACATCTGCTATCTTGGCCTGTTCTTTTGCTATGTCTGCAATGGCCGCTCCCGCAATTAACTTTTCCGACAACTCCAAGATATTCCTGAAGGAAAGGAGGGCTGTCGACGGTTATCGTACGAGGGATCTAGCCCAGAAGGGCTTGATGAAGAAGGGCTCGGAGAAGGATGCTTCCCGTGCTCCCGTTGTTTCTGTTTCTTCCGACGCTACGGATTTCAGCGCGATGGAAAAATCGCTCGTGCAGAAAAAGTACCATGTGTTCGACAAGACTGAAGACATCCTTGCTGCGGTTAATTATGAGACCGGAGCGAAGGTGGACGTGAATCTTGTTGAAAATAATCCGCAGGCTGCTGCTGCGGCTTTGATGTCGTCCCTGTTCCCCGGAGATGTCGCCAAACAGTTCGACTTCTTGGTGATGGATACCGAATTGGATGAGTTCGATGACGGTACCTCCGAGATCGCGGAGTATATCTTCAATTTCGTCCGCGTGTTGAATAACCGAGTTGTCCGCGGGGCCGACAAGATGAGCATCTACGTTTCCGTGGATGGCGTGGCGGAAATGGTCGTTGTGCGCATGTCTAATTTGGAGGTTACAAACGAATATGTTCCGACCTCCGAAGACTACATGGAAAATATGACTGCGCTGAACCAACTGATTTCTGAGAAATTTAGCGTGGCGTACTCTAATGTGGAACAGAAGACTGTCGCGATAAAGAATATTGATATCAACGGTGTCGCGGAAGCGTATTGCCAAGAAGAAAAGGATTCGACTGTCTACCAGCCGTGCCTTTCTTACTCGGCCGTGGTTGTCGTGGAAAATGGGGACCGCATTCCGTATATTTTTGACGCCCCGTACTTCAGTTCCTCGGTTGTTTTGGCTGATGGCAACAAATCTGTTGGCGATGATGCCGACGAAAAAGACAATGGCGTGAAGATTGTTGAAGTCCGCCGTGACATGGTCGCATTTGAACTGAAGAAGGGCGGCGATGCTGTTGTTGTCTTCTTTAACGCGAACGGAACCCGTGCAATGCGTGTGCGCGTAGAAAACGCGAGAGCCGGCTACAATGTTGTACGCGTTGACGCAACCAAGATTCCCCGTGGCCGTTACACGGTTACTGTGGAAGTGGACAAGAAGCGCGGCAGCAAGAGTGTCTGGCTGAAGTAGAATAGACATTGTCTTGTAGAAATGAAGGGGTCGGCTTCCGGGTCGGCTCTTTTTTTGCATATGAAACGCATCGTTTTATATGTCGTTCTTGGCGTTTTTTTTGTCGTTTTATCGCACTGTTTTTTGGTAAAATACACGTTTTGCCGTGCTTGCGCGCGATTTATAATGTATATTGTTATGGAAAGGAGAAAACATGGATATAAAAAAATGCAAGATTGAAAAGAACCGCGAGTGGTCTCAATCCACGCAAAAGAATTTGGCCTCGATGCTCGGTATTACGGCTGCGCTCTCGCTTTCGGGTGCAACATTGACGGCTTGTGGCGATGTGGTGGCTGGCGGGGATATTGAAACCATCGAATCGTCGTCGTCCGAACAGATAACCGATGGTACGGGGCTAATTGATGAGGGTTGGCAGGATGTTTCATCGTCGAGTGAAAAAACGCCGAATTCGTCCAGCCTGGAGCCTACTAGCGGGATTTCGTCGAGCAGCATGGCGCCTCGGCCTATGTCCAGTAGCGAAATTTTGCAGCCGGGGATTCCACTACAGGAATCTTCCAGCAGCTACAAAATCGACACGCTTGAGGTGACTGCGGGCGAGGTCTATATTGAACCCGAATCGGGCTCGAATATCGATACCGGGCATCTGGAATCCAGTTCCTCGGTGGCGGAACCGTCGAGTTCTTCTGAACCGGAACCGCTGCCCGGCGACCCGATTGAAACTATACCAGTTGAAGTTGGACCGATTTTAGCGGGGGTTATCGAGAATACGCCGGTACGCATGGATGAACCTGAGCAGTAATTTTCACCAATGAATCTGGTTCTTTCTTTAACGGAACGGTGTAACCTTCGTTGCACCTATTGCTATTACAAGGTGAGTCACGAGGCGCGCAGTCTCGTGATGTCGAACGATGTTATGGAGGCGGCCATCCGGCTGGCCTTCGAACGTACGCTTTCGCTGAACCAGCGCTTTTTGAACATCACGTTCTTCGGTGGCGAGCCTCTGCTTTGCATGGACGCCATCCATAGGGGAGTGGAATTTGCGAAAAGTTTGGTACATGAGCGTTTTGGCGAAGACGTCTTGCTCGGGCCTCCGACTACGAATACTACGTCGCCCAAGTTCCGCCTGCGTTTTGCGGTCAACACGAATGCGACCCTGCTGGACGATGAGATCATCGATTACCTGAGACGCGAAAAGTTCCGCATATACCTTTCGCTTGATGGTCCGGAGGCGCACCACAACATCTGCCGCAAGCAGGTGGGCGGTGCGGGTTCCTTCAATTTGATTGCGCCGCATATTCCGGTTCTTCGCGAACTGGATACGGTCGTCCTGTCCGTCGTGACCCGCGAGAATATGCATTCGCTTTCGGAGGCTGTCCGCTGGATTCAGGCGCAGGGGTTCAGGAACATGACTGCCGCTGTGGATTTTGATGGAAAGTGGACGGGGGAGGAATTCGACGTTCTCGCTGCGGAATACGAGAAACTGGCCGCGTTCTGGATTGAACTAAAGCGGAATAAGGTGCCGTTTTACCTGGGGACCATCCAGGACAAGCTGAAATTCCGCCTGACGGGGCAGCGCCACCGCACGTCGAGCTGTCAGGTGGCCGAGGGCATTGTCGCCTGTGCCGCGAACGGGAACCTTTTCCCCTGCACGCGCTTTATCACGAGCAAGCCTGACGCTCCCTATATCTTGGGAAACGTATTCGACGATCCGGCTGCGATTTGGAGCGGGCCTGTCGCCCGCGATATCCTGGACTTCTTCAACCGGGACAAGGAAGATTGCGAGGGATGTGCCATCCGCTTCCGCTGTCATGCGCACGAATGCGCCTGCACGTCGTTCTACTCCACCGGCAGTATCCACGGGGTGTCACCCGAGGTCTGCACGCACGAACGCATGCTCGCCGCGATTTGTGACGACGCGATAGTTTAAAATGGAGAGTCGTGGGGGCGGTTGCCCGTGAGCAACAAACGACCGGTATTAACCGGTCGCCGTTAATCTGTGAACAAAAAGCGACCGGTATCAACCGGTCGTGTTTGCGAGAGCGAGTGCATTCCGGAGTAATTTAATGCCGGAATGTAGCGCGAGCGGTCGCATCAGGAGCAGCGGAGCGTCTGTCCGATTCGGAGGATCGACGTGCGCTTGATGCCGTTCAGGCGGCAGAGTTTCTCGATGGTGGTTCCGTACTTGATGGCGATTTTCCCGAGGGTGTCGCCCGGACGGATCTTGTGGTAACGGTGCTTCGAGAGTTCTTTCTGGATAGCGTTGTGGCTCTCGACCGCGCTCGCGATGGAGAAATGATCCGTATTTTCGAGGAGCGTGCCTTCTTCGATGTTGAAAACGGTAGCCGGGTCGATGTTCACTTCGCCGTAGCGGATTTCGAAATGCAGGTGCGGCCCGCTCGAACGGCCGGTGTTTCCGCCCCATCCGACGAGCTGTCCGCCTTCGACGGTGTCGCCCACGTTGACGAGGCGCTTTTTGAGATGGCCGTAAAGGGTGCGGGTGCCGTTTTCGTGTTCAATCATTACATAGTGGCCGTAGCCGCGGCGATTGTACTTGGAGACGACAACTTTACCGGGGTAGGCGGCGACGATGGAATCGCCAATAGTAATATGCATGTCGACACCCCTGTGCAGGCGGTGCTTGCGGATGCCGTAGGGCGAATTCATGCGGGTCCCGTGGATGGTCGGGAAATGCGCTCCGCTGAAATCCAGGAATTGGACGGCGTCCGCTTCGAGGTTCGATTCTTGGAGGGAGTCCAGCTCTTCGGAGTCTTCGGGCTCTGCGCTGGCGACATTTTCTTCAGAGCCGGCTTCTTCGGCATTTTCGGTATTGGCTGCGCTTACGTCGTCGGACTTGTTTTCGGCAATAGCATCCGAGACCGTATTCACGGTGGAGGCGGCGTTCAGCGTGGAATCAGCGATAGCGCCTTTCTGGAGTGCCTCGTTTTCGGCAGTCGATGCCATAGCCAGCACATCGTTCGCTGTAGAAATAGCGGGCAGCATGGCTATACTGAGTAAGAATGCTTTCACGAATTTCATGTCGGGTTCAATAGTAGAAAAAACATATGATTTCTGCAAGATTGCCTATCTTCAAAGGATTGACAGAATGTCTAAAATGCCGTTTTTCGCTCAAAAACGGGGTTTATTGTGGGCGTGTACGTGATATGGGATACGCTTTTTTTCTAGATTTACGTAAAACGTTTTGTGGTAATTGCCCCGATGATTCTCAAAAAATTTGCTTTTTTCGCCATTGTAGTGTCTTTTGCGTCCGTTTTTTCCGGATGCCATGAGGAAGAAAAAATAGCGGAACTCCGGAAGGAAATTTCGGTTCTCGAAATGCGGACCGACTCTCTCGAGACCGCGGTCCAGACTATGGGGGGCGTCAAGCCGCTTTCTATTATCGTTGATACGGTCCGCGCTGGCGAGGGGCCGTTCCATTTGTTCCAGCGCCTCGATTCGCTGAGGTGGATTGGTGTCGAAAACAAGGATAAGAGCTACGCCAATGATTTGGGCAAGGTATATTCCGCCATGCAGGATAGCGTGGAATTCAAGCTTCGCGTGGGCGAGAAATTTTATATAGCGGTCGATGCGGACGGACATGTGCAGCGCTTCCGCTATGCGCCTAATGTTATCACATCGCATGTAGTTGTTAATACGGATGCTGGTTATGCCTACAAACTTATCGAAAAGCCGGTCGTAAAGAAGCAGTCTGTATACGAGGGGGCCCTCGAAGAGGGGAGTACCCTGAACGGCATCCTCTTGAAGGTGGGCATTCCGCGCCGCATGGTCGGTATCGTGAGCGGGGTCCTTCAGTGCAAGGTGGCTTTCCCGCTGGCGCGCAAGGGCGATCGCTTCCGCATTCTGCTCGAGGATTCGTATTACAACGATACCTGGGTTGCGGGTAAGGTCGTATATGCGGAGTTCGACGGGCGTATCGTTGGGCATCACGAGGCCTTCCGTTACGAGGATGCCGACCCGAAGAGTTCCTATAACGCCCACTATACGGAATCCGGCGACGCACTGGTCTTTGACGGGTTGCGCTACCCGCTCGAACACCTTCGCATAACGAGTTCCTTCGGTTCGCGTGTGCACCCGATTACGGGCCGCGTGACGGTTCATTATGGCGTGGATTACGGTGCCCCGACGGGGACTGTCGTGCATGCGGTCGCGGAAGGTGTCGTGACGGTTTCGGGTTACGATGACCTGAGCGGCAACAAGATTGCCATCAAGCACAGGGACAACACGACCAGCTGGTACATGCACCTTTCGGCGCGCGGTGTGGGTGTGGGGGCGAAGGTCTCCGCGGGCCAGGCCATCGGGCGCGTCGGTTCTACGGGCCGCAGTACGGGTCCGCACCTGCATTACGGGTTCAAGAATGCGCAGGGCTCATGGATAAACCCGCTTTCGAAGACGATGATTGCTACTCCGAAGCTTTCGGGTGAACGCCTTGCACGCCTCAAGGCGCAGGTGATGGACATCCGCGGGCAGATAGACCTCACTCTCGCCGCTCCTGCGGTGAAGGTAAACGATACGACCGATGTTATGGTACGCACCCGCGTGCTGCAGTGATTTTGAATTATGCGTGACGACGACGAATATGGCGAAATAAGGACATCGAGGCGGGCCCACCGGTCGCGCCGTATCGATGCCTTGCGTGAATGGCATTCGGGCGTCGTGGATGAACTCCCGACCAAGGAACGCTTCAGTCGCGAGTTCAAGAAGGCGAAAATCAAGCAGCTGAAGAATCCGGTCGCCAATATCGGTGAAGAAAATTGCGTGGAGGGACTCGTCGTCGAAGTCCATCGCCGTACCTGCGAGGTGCGCCTGCCGTCTGCAGAATCGTCACTTCGCGGCCCTGTAGGGGCAGGTGAGTCTACGGTTACCGCCATGTACCGTGCGACTACGTCCAAGCAACTGGGCGAGTTCCCGGCGGTGGGCGACAAGGTCCTGCTCGGGCTCGTGAACGATGGCGAAGATGATGGCACGGGCGTGGGTTCCCAGAAGTATTGCGTGGTGCGTGTCCAGCCCCGCAAGAGCGAACTCAAGCGACCGGGCCCGCGTGATAGTTTTTACAAGCAACAGACGCTTGCCGCGAACATCGACCAGGTGGTGATTGTCGCGAGCGTGACCCAGCCTGAATTCAACTACGGCTTCATGGACCGCTTTTTGCTGGCGGCGAACCTGAACAGCCTGCCGTTCATTCTGGTGCTCACCAAGATGGACCTCCTGGAACATGGCGAAGACGACCTTTCCGCGGACATTCGTGATTTCATGAGCATTGCCGACAAGGTGATTCCCGTGAGCGTGAAATCGGGGAAGGGCCTCGACGAACTTCGCGCCGAACTGCAGGGCAAGTCTTCTGTTTTCAGCGGCATGAGCGGGGTGGGCAAGTCGACCCTCGTGAACGCTCTCGTACCTTCGGCTTCGCTTGCGACGGGCGAGGTGCGCGAGAAGGACGGCAAGGGCCGCCATACTACCATCTCGTCGAGCCTTTTCGACCTGCCGGAAGGCGGTATCGTTATTGATACTCCCGGGATCAGGAGCATTGGCCTCATGGACATGGAACCCGAGACCCTCGCGAAAATATTCCCGGGATTCTTCGATAGCGACCTCTTTACCTGCAAGTTCAGTAACTGCCTGCATGTCAAGGAGACCGGATGTGCCGTTTTGAAGGCCCTTGACGAGGGAACGCTTTCCAGGGCGCGGTATCGGAGCTACTTGAGAATCCTGAATTCTAGAGATTGATTATATTGTTAGTGTATGGATATTGTTGCTAAGATTACAATGGTTGCCTCGGTCATCTTTATGGGCTTTAACGCGTCGCAGTTCGTGGCGAGTTATGCGACTCTTTGCGAAAAAGCGCATGTGGTCCGCAATCTCGCCCGCGAGAGCGATTTCGAGGAAATCGACCTGCGCCGTACGAACATTGTGCCTTCGCTTTTGCTTTCTGTCGCTTATGTCGTTCTGGTGTTTTTTTCCGGCCTCGTTCCCTGGATTGCCGCAGTCATTGCGTTCAAGCTTGCGTTTTCGCTAATCTTTTCGGATAGGGAACTGTGCATGGTCATTCGCGGTGAGGAATTCAAGAGGACCTATTTCTGGCTGGACAAGGTTGATTCTTTTTTGAATATTTCTATAGGCCTCCTTGTGGCTCTTTTCCTGGTGCTGTAATATGAAGAAATTTATCGTATTCGCCTTGTGCGTCTTTGCCCTGTGCTGCGGTTCGGCGTTTGCGCAAACGAAGGGTTCGTCCGAAAAGTCTTCTGCAGCAAGCACGGATGCCGGCTCTTCGTCGACCGGGATTCGTACTCCGTTATTCCTGGGCGGCGTACTCGGGTTCGGCTCCGGAACGGGAGTCGGTACGGAACGCGGTCTCGGACTCCAGCAGATCGAGCCTGTGGCCGGAATTTGGTTCCCCCGTGTGGCGTTCTTCCGCGCTGGGTACGGATTCTATAACTTTACCGGCGAGAACATGGATGGCGAAAAGACAGAAATCAAGCACCAGAACCTGGATGTGGAGCTCGGCGCCCATGTGTTCGGCGATATTTACGTAGTCGGCAATTTCTCGCGCATGAAGGAACTTTCCGACGAAGGCGACGTCGCCTGGAACGAATGGGGTGTGGGAATCGGAAGTGTCGTCAATATTTTCTCGAAGACGATGTTCTTTGCCGAAATCGGCTATAGGAATGTTTACGACCATTTCGACCCGTTCCTGAACAAGAACGTATCGGGAAGCCGCCTGCAGATGAATCTGGGCTTTGCCGTCTACGTTTACTAGGAATGGAAACTTCGATGAAAAATGTTGCTGTTATGGGCGGGGCGTTTGACCCGATTCATGAAGATCATGTGACTGTTGCGCGCTTGTGCCTTGAACGCGGTATTTGTGATGAGGTCTGGTTCATGCCGAGCCCCGACCGCTGGGACAAGACGCTGAACGCATCGCCCGAGGATAGGTTCGCGATGCTTGAACTCGTGACGTCGGACGAACCGCGGTTCATCCTTTCGGATCTGGAAATCCAGCAGGGGGATTTCCGTGGTTCCTATGTGTTCTTGATGGGCTTGAAGGAAAAGTTCCCCGACGTGAACTTCAGGCTCCTCGTGGGTGCGGACAGCTACGGGAACATCCCGCACTGGCGCGACCCTCTGCATTTTTACGGTACCGAATATAACGGTCACCTGCTGTTGCGCGACATCGAGCTCATCGTGTTTGCACGTAACGGGTATCCGAAACCCGACGAGACGGCTCACCTCCTGAAAGGGTATGCGCCGCTCCACTGGCTCGGTGCCGAAGAAGGTTTTGTCGGGAAATACTCCAGCACGCAGATCCGCAAGGATCTTTGGCGCAATAGGGGCGAAAAGCCCGCCGGGCTGGACCCGAAGGTGTACCGCTACATCATCGAGAACGACCTGTACAGGGAATAAAAGGGGGTTCGGTAATGGATTTTGTAGATAAATTAAGGGCGAAACCTGTGGTGCAGAAGGCCGAGAAGTTCTTCCCGGCGGTCGCGTTCCTTGCGGGTTTCAGCTGGGATTCCATAACGCTCGGGCAGAAGATTGACCAGTCCGACTTGGCGTTCCTGCTTGCGTATTACGTGGGGGCGCTTATCCTGGTGGTGCTGCTTTCTGCGCACCTGGAACATCCGGAAGGCTGGACGAAGGAACGCCTGCAAGCGGCCAAAACGGCTACTCCGCGTAAACCGCCCGTGCAGCCCGCTGCTCCGCAGAAGCCCCCGGTACAGCCCGCGACGGTGAAACCGGCCGCCAAGGCTCCGCAGCCCTCAACGTTCGCCGCATCTGCAAAATTCTCTGCGGTTGCGGGAAAGATGGCGAACATGGCGAAGCCGGCGACTACCGTTGTCGCGTCGAAAATCAAGAACGTGGCCGACGCTTCCACTGCCGAAGCCCAGAAGTTTGCGAACAAGATCGGTTACGAATCTACTTCCGTCCCGAAGAACGCTATTGTCGTGCATCACCGCTTCCTCGACCGCGAATGGAGCGATGTCTGGAAATCCCGCTTCACGTGGATGATGCAGTTCTGCTTCGGCAGCATGTACAGCGCCCTCGTTGTCTGCTATTTCAAGAGCAGCGGCTCGCTTGCCTCCCTTATCCTTGTGCTTATGCTTGCGGTTCTCCTTGTGGGTAACGAATTCCTGCAAAAGAAGTACGAAAGTTTCGGCGTGAGCTTGGCCTTCTTCTGCTTGCTCGGGACGATGTTCATGAACTTCACCATCCCGCATCTGGTTCACAGGATCGGGTTTATCTGGTTCTTCTTGAGTACGCTCGCCTCCTTCGGGGTCTGCGTGGGCATCCAGAGGCTTTCGCACCACAAGAAGCGCGTTTTGATTGCACCTGCCATCATAAGCACGGCGCTTGTCGTCGCCTACGTGATGAACTGGGTTCCGCCTGTGCCGCTCGTGTTGAAGCAGCAGATGGTTTGCCAGAATTTCGACAGGACGAATTATTCGTGTGATGTCGACGTTCCTACGTTCTTGCAGACCATTGGGGTGAAGCTCCCGTCGGTTCACCGTATCGATGGAGCCGAAGTCTATTTCCTTTCGTCGGTCTATGCGCCTGCCGATTTGAAGGCCGAGCTGGAATACCGCTGGTACCTCAAGGACGAGAAGACGGGCAATTACAAACTTATCGACAAGGTCTCTTCGGGCCGCATGGTCATGCGGGGCGGTCGCGAGGCCGGCTATCGCAGCTATACCAAAAAGAAGAATCCTCCTGCAGGCCGTTACCGCGTGGAGACCGCCTACAAGAACGGAGCCGTTATCGGTTCGCAGAAGTTTGAAATCTTCGACGACGGTCCGGCAGAAAAGGGCTTTGCCCGCGATTCCCTCCAGTAACGCATGAAGGCTCCCCGCGACATGTACTTCGAAAGCGAGGTGCGCCCCGAACAGAACGGGCGCCCTTTGCTGGATTCGCTTGTTGAACGCTTTACCTATCACAGCCGCGAAGAATGGGTTGACCGCTTCACGCGGGGGCTCGTGACGCTGAACGGTGCGGTTGCGGGCCTCGACACGATAGCGCACAAGGGTGACAAGGTCGTATACCACGTGGAAAACTACGAGGAGCCCGAGGTCCCGACGGATTTCGATACCGTATTCGAGGACGACGAATTTATCCTGGTCGCTAAGCCGGCGGGCATCCCCGTGCACCATACGGGGCGCATTTTCTACAATACGTTCGCTTCCGTTGTCCGGCGGGCGACCGATTGCGAGACGGCGACTCCCATGCACCGCCTCGACCGCGATACGGGCGGACTCATGCTGTTTGCCAAGTATGCGGAGACGGCGGCCCGTTTCCAGAAGAATCTTGACCGCATTCTGCTCGGCAAGTTCTACCTGGCGGTTGTACGCGGCGAGTTCCCGCACGAAGAATACCGCTGCGATTTCCCGTTGCGCGAGGATCCGGCAAGCCCCCTGCGCGTAAAAATGTTCCGGTTCGACGACGGCAAGCCCTGTTCGACCATTTTCCGCAGGCTCAAGGTCTTCGAGCGCGATGGCCAGGTCTATTCCGCACTGGAATGCGAACTCTTGACAGGGCGCAAGCACCAGATTCGGGCGCATCTTGCCGAACTCGGGTTCCCGATCGTGGCTGACCGCCTTTACGCCCATGATGGGGTCTATTACGATAAATTAGCCCGTGAGGGCCTTTCCGAGGAAGATTACCGGTTTTTGGGCGGTCACTACCACATGCTCTATGCGTACAAGGTGAAGCTGTTCCTCCCGTATTGGGATTCTCCCCGCGTATTTACAAGCGACAATTTCCCGTCAGAAATGAAGTCGCTGCTCGCTGATTTTGCTATCTTATAGCTCGAAAAGTCGAACCTGTATGGTTCAAGGAGTAAAACATGAAATCTAAAGTCCTGCTGGGTATTGCCTCGCTTTCCTTGATGATGGCAGCCTGTGATTCTTTATCTGTCGATAAATCTGCAAAGTCCATTTCGGCAAATTCTTCGGATGACCAGAAGTTTGCCTATATGCTGGGTGCCCAGTTCGGCCTCCAGAACTTCAAGATGATTCCGCTGCAGATGGGTGAGGAAATCGACGAGGACGTCGTTGTCCAGGCTATCATGGACAGCTACAAGGCCAATAAGGATACGAACTTCAAGCTGCAGATTTCCGTGGATTCTCTCAGGCGCGTCGGTTTCGACTACAATTCCAATGCACGTACCCGTATGGAAGGCATCCGTCCGGATAGCGCTACCGTGGCTTCCTTTAACGGAGACCAGTCCAAGTTCCGCGCCTACATGGATTCTGCCATGAAGGCCCTGCCGGTGAAAAAGGCCCCCCTTCCCAAGAAGGAAGCAGTGAAGCTCGGTAATGATGCGACCGACAACCAGAAGTTCTCCTACTTTATCGGCGTGCAGTTCGAAAACCAGTTCACGGCTATCGGTTCCCAGTTCCAGACCGAATTCGACGTGGACTACTTTGTGCTTGGTGTCCGTGAAGCCGGTGCCAAGTCCCGCGATACGACGCTTGCGCTCACTCTGCCCGATGATTCCCTCAAGGCCGTTGGCGAACGTTTCAACGAGAAGATGAAGGTCCTCCGCGAAGAAGCCGTGAAGAAGGCCCAGGAAGAAGAAGCCAAGTTGAAGGAAGCTGTCGCCGGCCTCCGTGGCGATACGCTCGTGAACGGTATGCCTGCCAAGATGAACTTCAAGGTGAAGGTCTCCGGCATCACGAACAAGGCCGAAAACCTCGAAACCTGGGCTGGCAAGCCGCTCCTGATTTTCTACTTCTCCGCGACCTGCGGCCACTGCGCTCATGCCGCTCCGCAGATTCTTGAAATCGCGAAGGAATTTGCCCCGAAGGGCCTTACCACGGTTGCCGTTGCCAGCGGTGGAAACAACAAGTCCGGCATCCGCAAGTTTGCCGACAACGCGAAGTTCGACGATACCATCAATATCGTGTGGGATGAAGGCCGCCAGTTCGGCGAACTCTACAGCGATGGCTACGTGCCCAAGGTCTACCTCGTGAACCCGGATGCCTCGTACAAGGAATACGTGGCCTTCGAAAGCGAGAAGGAAACCCTCAAGCAGGAAATTGCCGCCCTCATGGATGGCACTCCCGTGGTCTGGAAGATCGACCCGCCGAAGCCTGCTGAGATTGACACGCTCAAGCCTGCTGCTGCCAAGTAAGGTCTAGTTCCGTCGTCACGCTGACCCTGGTCAAACTCTGGAAAAAATCCAGTCAGGGTCGGCAATCATAAAATTTGTAGTCTTTCAATGCTAGTCGCAGAATTTGATGTCGTAGTAGTCGGTGGCGGCCATGCCGGCATCGAGGCGGCCCATGCCGCCTGGAAACTCGGTGTGAAGACCGCCATGCTCACGATGGACGTGAATGCCATCGGGCGTATGAGCTGTAACCCGGCCGTAGGCGGGGTGGCTAAAGGGCAAATTGTCCGCGATATCGATGCGCTCGGCGGCCTGATGGGGCTTTTGACCGACAAGGCGGGCATCCAGTTCCGCATGCTCAACATGAGCAAGGGTCCTGCCGTTTGGGGCCCGCGAGCCCAGTGCGACATGAAGTATTACAGCGAGGTGGCCCGCGACACGATCCTCTCGCTGGAAGGCCTTTCGGTAATTCAGGGCGAACTGGCCGCTTTCGACCGCATGGTGGATGGCCGGCTGGAACTCACGCTTTTGGATGGCAGCCGCTGCATTACGCGCGCGCTTGTGATTGCGAGCGGAACGTTCCTTGCTTCCAAGATGTTCACCGGTCTCGAGACGAGCATCGGTGGGCGAGTGGGCGAACCGAGCGCCGATAAGCTTTCGGAATGCCTTGCCCGCGAGCATATTGCGCTCCGCAGGCTCAAGACCGGGACTCCGAGCCGCCTCGACCCGGATTCCATTGATTTTAATGAATGCGACGTCCAGCATGGCGATGCATCCCCGTGGCCCATGAGCGACCGTCACCTGAAACTGGCCGACGGCATGCCCGATGACCGTTTCTGGGGCGATACAGCAGCGCACTTTGTCCGTAACGATTGCGTATGCTGGATTACGCGCACCAATATCAAGACGCACGACATATTGCGCAGCGGGTTCAAGGATAGCCCGATGTTCAGCGGGCGCATCCACGGCAAGGGCCCGCGCTACTGCCCGAGTATTGAGGACAAGATAAACCGCTTTGGCGACCGCGACGGTCACCAGCTTTTCCTTGAACCGGAACAGGCGGACATCGGCCGCGTGTACATCAACGGCTTCAGTTCGAGCTTGCCCGCCGACATCCAGCTGGCGGCCATCCACACGATTCCGGGCCTTACGCGTGCCCGCGTGTTGCAGATTGGCTATGCGGTGGAATACGATTCTGTAGATGCCACGCAACTTTACCCGACCTTCGAATGCAAGAACGTTCCCGGCCTGTACTTTGCGGGCCAGGTCTGCGGTACGAGCGGCTATGAGGAAGCTGCGGGTCAGGGACTCCTGGCCGGCATCAACGCGGCTCTGAAAATAAAGGGTGAAGCACCCTTTATTTTAGGTCGTTCCGACAGCTACCTCGGGGTGATGGCGGACGACCTGTCGAACATCCTGCTCGACGAGCCTTACAGGATGTTCACGAGCCGCGCCGAATACAGGCTCTTCCTCCGGAGCGACAATGCGGAAATGCGCCTCAAGGAACGAGCCCGCGAAATCGGGATGATTTCGGACGAAGATTACGCCGACTGGAAGCGCCGCCGTGAACTGATGGACGAAGCCCGCAGGCGCCTTGCCGAGGAATCGGCGCTGCCCGAACAGGCGAACGTGGTTCTCGAAAGCGGGGGACAGGCGCTTGCAAGCGAACGCACCCGCTGGATAAACGTTTTGCGTCGCCCGGGAATCGACCCGGAGCTGTTCTTCCGGACCGCGCTCCCGGACATGCCGCTGACCCGCCGCGACCAGTGGTTCCTGTATGCCGAGGAAATCTATGCCGGATTTTTCGACCGCCAAGCCCGCGAAATCGACGACCAGAAGAAGATGGAGTCGGTGCGCCTGCCCGAGGATCTCGACTTCATGCAGATTTCGGCCATCAGCATCGAGAGCCGCCAGCGCCTGAACTCCCACAGGCCGCTCACGCTGGGCCAGGCGAGCCGCGTCCCCGGGGTGCGCCCTGCCGATATTACGGTCCTCGCGCACTGGCTTGAAAACAGGCCTTAATCGGGCCTCACTTGCATTTTTCACAAAAAAATGCTATCTTTGCGCCGTCAAATTAACATAATTGTCTAAAGACAAAATTTCCAAGAGGTACATTATGGCAGAAGAAACAGAAGTCAAATCCACCGAAGAAGTCAAGCCTCAGGAACCGAAATCCAAAGAAAAAGCTCAAGAAAAGAAGGCCCCGGCCAAGAAGAAGCGCCCCCTGAACGCCAAGCGCAAGGGTGCCGCTCCTGCTGCCAAGAAGCCGGCTGTTTTCAGTGATTCCCTGGAAGACCGTTTCCCCGCCCTCGCCGCCAAGCTCAAGAAGCAGATCGAGGACGGCATCAAGCAGAAGATCAAGGATGCGCAGAACGACCCGAAGGTCAAGGCTGCCTCCAAGAAGTTCGCTGCCGAAAAGTAATCTAGATTGATATCTAGATTGCGCTCTAGATTTCTTAGACTTTAAAAAAACACCCCCGGTTTCCCGAGGGTGCTTTTTTTGTAGGGGGGAGATTAGACTAGCGCTTTTGGAATGTCCTCAAGAAGTTCTGCTTCCGTTTCGGGACGACGGCGCCCCTGATGTCGTAGGCAGTTCCCTGTTTTTTTTGCACGCGGGTGCGCGGAGCATTGAATATAGCGTCCGTTTTTTCTTCTTCGATGTTCGCTTTTAGTTCGGGGAGCGTGAACGTGTAATTTGCGAGCGTCAGCGAATCGCCTTCTATTTCGAGCCCGCTTATGATGACTTTCTTTGACTTCCCGGGTTCTGCGTTCTCGAATTCCGCGGTCGCTTCTCCGGTCAGGGAAAGCGTGTCTCCTTCGACAAGCCCGTCGAGGACGGGAGTTCCCGAAAGGGTAGCCGTCGTGGTGCTGTCGTATTTCTTGTCGTTTGCGGTAATGCCCGAAACGGTCAGCGCTTTAGGCGTGATGGAAACAGTGGTTGAACCGCCCGTGAAGTAGTAACCGCGCTGGTTCGAGAAAATGTTGTTTGTCGTTACCTGTAAATCGTATTCGCCGACATTTACTGCCGTGTAGGCAGGACCGTCGAACCCGAAGGAACCGCGGATGATGCTGTTGTCGTAATTGTCGGGCGTGATGAGTACGGTGTAGTTGTTGTAGGGTTTTCCGTTGTACGTCATCGAATTTGGCATGGGGTAGATTTTGATTTCTTTCATGAACATGCGCAGCATGGGTCTCGTGTGGTTCTGGACCATGGTCCATTTTTCATTAAAGTCCCATAGCTGGCTTGCAGACTGCTTGAATTCTGTTGTGTCGTACTTGTTGCGGTCGATGAGCTTGCTTAAGTTGTCTATTTTCGAATACCTTGTCGTGGAATCGGCGATGGATTTGGGCGATTTGATGGAATAGAAGCTTGCGTACGAGGCGGTTATGGTCCCCTCATTGATGCCCGTGATGCCGCCGAAGTTCTTGTAGTTCGAAGCCTCGGGCTGGTAATCGTTGATGGCGTATGTCCTTTCGATGGTTCCGTTATTTTGTCCGGTGATGCCGCCAAACTCATAGTATGCTTGGACGGTAGAATTGTCTATATAGGAATCTTGGATTTTTCCGCTGTTCTGGCCGACAAAGCCGCCGACCATGTTTTCGCCGCGGATTGTGCTGTTGGTAATGAATACGTGGCTGATGGTGGGGGTGGACATTCCGGCGATAAGCCCGGTGTATCGCCCGCCAAACACTTCGAACTTGTCGAAACCGATGCTGTCGACTGTTCCGGAAAGATCCTTGAATATCCCGACGATGTTGTAGTTGCCCGCAGAAATTTTCACGTCGCTGATGACGTGCGCGTTGCCGTGCAGTTTCCCGGAAAAACTGGAAATCGGTGCGAAGTTTGCTTCGCCCTTGCCGGAAATGTCTTTCGTCAGGCGGTACGATGCGTCGTTTGGACAGTCTTCGCGCGCCATCTTGGTAAAGTCGCTATACGATGAAATCAGGTATTCGCCATCGTTATTCAGCGAAAGTTCGCATTCGGCGTGCAGTGCGATGGGAAAAAGAAATAAAAGTGATGTGTAAATCTTTTTCATGTTTTTCTCCTTGCCCAAAAAATAAGTAAATAAATTGCGAAAAAACCGCTGAAAAACGCCTTTTTTGAAAGGAAGCCGATGAAAAGCATCTAATGGCGGATGGATTACACGGCCCGTGTATTTTTCTATCTTTGGGGGCGTTCTTAAACCCCCGAAAAATTATGATCAGCATTACCAAGCTTTTGATGGATACCCCGAATTACGGCGACCAGCTGCGTTACGAACCGCGTGCCCACGAATCTAAGAACGGTGTGGCTCCCGGTCGCGGCCCCGTGGTGGTATGGAACTGCACCAAGACGTGCAACCTGAGTTGCGTGCACTGTTATGCCCGCTCCGAGGCCATCAAGTACCAGAACGAACTCTCGCACGAAGAAGGCTTGGCTTTGATTGACCAGCTTGCGGATTTTAAGGTGCCGGTCCTTTTGTTCAGCGGTGGCGAACCTTTGCTGCGTCCGGACTTCTTTGAACTCGCGAACTATGCGGCAAGCAAGGGGATTCGCCCGACCATCAGCACGAATGGCACTTGCATTACCGAGGATGTCGCGAAGAAGCTCAAGGACATGGGTGTGGGTTACGTGGGCATCAGCTTGGATGGCTGCGAGGCGACGCACGACAAGTTCCGCGGCAAGGATGGCGCCTACAGGCTTGCACTCCGCGGCATCCGCAACTGCGTGGCGACGGGCCAGAAGGTGGGCCTCCGCTTCACGATTACGCGCTACAACGTGCAGGACCTGAATGCGATTTTCGATTTGCTCGAAAGCGAGAATATCGACCGCGTGTGCTTCTACCACCTGGTGTATAGCGGACGCGGTTCCGCGATGGTCGAAAATGACCTGAACCACGAAGAAAGCCGCAAGGCGATGGATCTTATTATCGACCGCACGCTCGACTTCAAGAAGCGTGGCATCGACAAGGAAATCCTGACCGTCGACAACCACGCCGACGCCGTCTACCTGTACCTGCGCATGAAGCGCGAAGACCCGGCCCGTGCGGAAAAGGTGCTGGAACTTATCCAGCGTAACGGCGGCAACCGCAGCGGCATGGCTTTCGGCAACATCGACAGCATCGGTAACGTTCACCCTGACCAGTTTACGCAGTACATTACGCTCGGCAATGTGCGTGAGCGCAGCTTCGGTGAAATCTGGAGCGATGAGAGCAACCCGATTATGGCGGGCCTCAAGAACAGGAAGCCCATTCTGAAGGGACGCTGCCCCAAGTGCGCCTACCTGAACCTCTGCAACGGCAACTTCCGCACCCGCGCCGAAGCCGTGACCGGTGACTTCTGGGAACAGGACCCGGCCTGCTATTTGACCGACGAAGAAATATGTGGCTAGCGAAGTGTCATTCTGAGGACCGAAGGGACGAAGAATCTAGGCTCCAAGGCATATTTTTATGACTGCGCTTGAACAACATATCCTTGATGTGATACAGGACGCCTTCCCGCTGGAAGAGCGCCCGTACCAGGTACTTGCGGATATGTTGAACGCGCAGGGGAGTGCGGGCGATGCGTCTCGCGAGTTTACGGAACAGCAGGTATTTGATGCGGTCGAAAGCCTGCGCCACTCTGGCATTATCCGACGCATTGGTGGCATCTACGACTCTCATAGATTGGGCTTTATTTCGCGCCTGTGTGCGGGCAAGGTCCCGTCGGTTGCGACCGGAGCCGCAGACGATTCCGCCCTCGATTTTTTTGCCGCCGCCGTCAATGAAATTCACGCGATTACTCATAACTACGTGCGCTCCCATGAATACAACGTCTGGTTTACCGTTATTGCGGAGTCCGAAGGCGAAATTTGCAGGATTGTCGATGGGCTTTGTGCCGCAACTGCTTTGCACGATGTGCGTGTCCTTTCTGCGACGGAAAAGTTCAAGATAAATACGGTAATGGGGAAGGCGTCTGCCGGAAGGAATGCGCCCATGCGGACGGTTGGTAATGGGGCGAAAGAGCCTCTTTCCGGCGCTTTGGCCGCTTCCGATCGTGAGCGCATCCGCATTGCCTGCGGCGATATCCCGCATACGCTCACGCCTTTCAAGGACTGGAATGTTTCCGTCGATGGCCTCCGCGAAGACCTGATTCAAAAAAGGATGCGTCGTTTCGGAGCCATTTTACGCCATCAGCAGGCGGGATTCGCGCATAATGCGATGGTCTGCTTTGATGCACTCGCCGATGCCGGCGCGGTTTTAGCGAAAAATCCCCATATTTCCCATTGCTATGAACGTCCGGCTTTCGAGGGATTTCCTTACACGCTCTACGCGATGATGCATGCGCAGTCTCCCGAAGAGCTGGACTCGTTTATAAAGGATGCTGCCGCGGCACTTGGCAATCCGGATTACGTCGTGCTCCATTCGATTCGCGAACTCAAGAAAACGAGTTTCCGCTTTTTCGAATAGGACATCTGTATTTATAACAAATTAATGTACGCCCCGATGCGGTGGCCGGTCTCGAATCCGAACAGGTTACCCTTGTGGATTTCATAATCGAGCCCGACACCAATCGGCAGTCCGGAAAAGTTGAATGACCTCATGACGTCGAACCTCATTTTGAAACCGCGGTACTTGTCGTCCATTTTGCGGAAGGGAGTATCCAGGTTCCTGTTTTCGGAATCGTCAATCCGGGCTCCATACAGGAACGTTTCGCTGAATTTCCATCCCGTTTTTAGCGTTTCGTCCCAGTTCTGCTTCCATACGAACGATGCCTTCAGGCCGATTTCGTCGCCGGGCTTGTAGTTCTTGTCTTCGAGAAATTTGCTGTAGCGGAATGCGGTGCCGAACGTGACTGCCTTGGATATTTGCAGATAGGTGTATGGCTCGAAATTCATGCGATGGAATCTATGGAGCTGCGAGCCCTCTCCGGGCGGAAGCCGCCAGCTCACATCGATGCCTATGTTCTTGTAGACGAGGCTGCGCAATCCGAGGTAAGTTTCGTTGAATCCGTTTACGTGCAGGTTGCAGTAATTGTGGAGGTAGCCTTCGGTAGAAAGTTCGTAACTGTAGCTCAAGAATCGGAAGGAGGCGTCGACATATAAGCTAAAGCGACGGACGGGCGAAAACTCGGCCGAGACCTTTGTATCGAGGCTGTAGATGTCGTCGTTGAGTTCGAAGGTGGTTTCAATATTTATATTTGTGGCAGGGGGAAGTACCGGGTGTAAAACCTCTGTGGCCATGCAATGAAGCGCGGCGCAAAGCAGTGTTAATCCGATTCTCTTGAACATTGTTCTAAAAATATATTATTTTGACAAACGAATGAGGAAGTGCTTGCGAATACTTCTATTGCCATTACTGTTGCCGCTGTTGCTATGTGGCTGTGTTTGGGATGGCACCGAGGATTCTCCGGAGTTTCTTCCGTTGGACGATTCGCAGTATCCATACGCGGACTTGCCCCGCATTGTTATTGAGACAGAGGGTTTCAAGGAAATTCGCGAGAGGGAAACGGAAATACCGTCGCACTTGCAGATATATGGCGAAAACGCTCCTGAAAGTCCGGTTTTCTCCCTCACGGTGCGCGGTCGCGGCAATTCGAGTTTCAAGATGCCCAAGTACGGCATGAAACTCGAGTTTGATGAGAAGATCAGTCTCTTCGGGATGCCCGAGAACAGGGACTGGGCGCTTGTCGGTAATTTCGGCGACAAGACGCACTTGCGCAACTTCATGATGACCCGCCTTTCGGAATGGCTGATGGCGCGCTACACTCCGCGTTGCCGGTATGTGGAAGTGTTTCTGAACCGCAAGTACGTTGGGCTTTACCTGCTTTCGGAGACGGTGAAGGTCGGCAAGGCCCGCGTGAACATCGCCAAGAACGATTCCTCGTTCCTGTTCGAGAAAGAGAGCAGCAAGAAGCAGGATTCGCCTTTTATCACGACCTCCATGGGCTACTCGTTCCATGTGAAGAACCCGCGCGACTTGAAACCCGAGTCGGCGGATATGCTCTTGTCGCACCTGAACGAATTCGAGTATTTCCTCCAGCATGGCAGCGCCCGCAGCGGGAAGGAAACGTACGAATGGATTGATATGTATGACTTCTTGCGCTACTACTGGGTCCAGGAATTTTCGAAGAACGAAGACGGCATCTTTGCGCGCAGCATATTCATGACTTGGCAAAAGGGCGGCCTGCTGCATTTCGGTCCTCTGTGGGATTTCGATATATCGTTCGGCAACGAGTCTTACAAGAAGAACCGTCCGGCTGATGGCTGGTACATCCGTAATTACCATTGGTTCAATTACATCATGAAGGATCCTGGGGTGAGGAAGGCCGTTCGCGATTATTGGTTTGAAAATCGTGATATTTTCCATTCGCTTGTGGACAGCGTTCCCCTTTACGTGTCGAATATTTCCCGTGCCCTCGAAAATGAATACAGGCGTTGGCCCATTATGGAAAATACCGAGAACTGGGCGCTCAAGGACCCTTACAAGGATTACGACGAGGCTTTGGATTCCCTTGTCCTGTGGATGGAAGCCCGCTATGAATGGATAAACAACGCGCTGAAATAGCGTGTGTGCCGGGCGGCTCCTTATTTTTCTAAATTGTCTCCATGCGCAAAATTTACATGGCAGGCATGAGCCACAAGGTGGCAGAAATCGCGATCCGCGAGAAGTTCTACATCCCGATGGATGTCAAGACTGCCGCACTTGAAAAATCCCCGTTCGATGAACTTTTGATTCTTGCTACCTGCAACCGTACCGAGGTGTACGTGGCTTCTGACCGCGAACTGGAAGCTCATGAACTTTCGCGCTACGTCTGTAGCCTCGCGGGGCAGGACTACGAAAATTTTGCGAATTTCTTTTACGAAAAGAGCGGTGACGATGTGGCGCACCATGTGATGAACGTCTGTGCCGGCCTTGATTCTGTTGCCGTGGGCGAAGACCAGATTTTGCACCAGATTGGCCGTGCCTACGAGACGGCGCACCAATACGGGGCGACGGGAAATACCCTGAACAAGCTGTTCCAGGGGGCCATCCATACGACCAAGCGCATCAAGACGGAGACGAACCTGAGCAAGCTCAGTTGCAATATCCCGTTCTTGGCGATGAAGCAGGTGCAGCGCACGTTCGACGATCTTGAAAACCGCACCGTGTATATCGTTGGGCTGGGCGAGATGGGTTCCCTGATGCTCAAGTACGTGCAGGAGAATACGACGAAGATTTTTGCGAGCAGCAAGACGTTCGCGAACGCCGAAAAGTTTGCCGACGTGCTTACGCCAGTCCCGTTCGAAGACCGTTATGCGGTGCTCGGCAAGTGCGACGTGGTGATACTCTGCAGCGCCTGCCACGAACCGATTGTCACGAAAGACGAATTTGTAAAGGCCTGCCGTTTTGGTGCGGAACAATGCGAAGCGGTTGAATCCAAACGCCTTGTAATCGATCTCGGAAGCCCGCGCAATGCGGAATCGAGCATCGGTGAACTCGATGGCGTGGAATACGTGTGCGTCGACGATCTTGAAAAAATCGTTTCGGAAAACCGCCGCCTGCGCATGGTGGAACTTGATGCCGCGCAGAAGATTTTGAAGGAAGGCACGGAAGAATTTTTGCAGTGGTACCGCATG
Organism: Fibrobacter sp.; assembly: GCF_017551775.1. Taxonomy (NCBI): domain Bacteria; kingdom Pseudomonadati; phylum Fibrobacterota; class Fibrobacteria; order Fibrobacterales; family Fibrobacteraceae; genus Fibrobacter; species Fibrobacter sp. Next base: position 24,910 of record NZ_JAFZKX010000076.1, read on the forward strand.
GATGACGTGGCGAAGGCGATAAACGTGTTCGCCGATACGATGGTGCGTACCGCGAATGAGGAGTGCGGAAAACTGCTCCGTTCCTTGCCCGACTTGCCGGAAGAAGACCGCGAACGCATAGCGATGATGTACGAGCGTTTTGCCAAGAAGATGGCGAACGATTATCTGTACAAGGTGAAGGCCGAAAATTCAAAAGAAGACGTGAAGGTCTTCCTCAGGTGTCTGGATTCGGCCGGAAAACGTCATCAGGCTCGCGATGCGGAATCTCTCGGAGGAGGAAACTAGATGGGTAACGCCTTGTTACGTGTCGCGACGCGCCAGAGCGCTCTTGCGTTGGCTCAGACCAAGATGGCCGCCGATGCTATTGCTGCCGTTGCGGGTATAGGGTACGAACTTGTGCCGATGACGACTGAAGGCGATCGTAGGCTAGACAAGTCCCTGGCCAGTTTTGGCGGGAAGGGCGTCTTTATCAAGGAACTTGAGGTTGCTCTGCTCGAAGGCCGCGCCGATATTGCGGTGCATAGCTTGAAGGACATGCCTGCCGAGGTGTTGCCCGAATTTAAGCTTGCCGCGGTGCTTGAGCGCGAAGACCCGCGTGATGCGTTTATTGCCCGCGGTGGTGCGGAGGGCACGAAGTTCATGGATTTGCCCGCGGGTGCCCGCGTCGGTACCGGGAGTATCCGCCGTGTGGTGCAGTTGAAGGCGCTTCGCCCCGATATCGAGTACGTGCCGATTCGCGGGAACATCCAGACGCGTCTCTCTAAACTCGAGGAACTTGATGGGGTTGTGCTAGCGGCCGCTGGCCTCAAGCGCATGGGCCTTGCCGACCGTGTGACGGAATATTTTGACACCGAAAAGGTCTTGCCTGCGTCGGGCCAGGGAATTTTGGCGATAGAAACGCTTAGCCCGTCTGCCATTCAGGAGCCGCAAAGCGGCGATAGAATCCAAGCCATTCTCTCCCGCGTAAACCATGCGCCGACTTATTGCATCGCCGTTGCCGAGATGGCTTTCCTCAAGGCGCTCAATGCGGGCTGCCAGTTCCCCGTGGCGAGTTTCGCTGAATTTGCTTCTCTGTCCGGAAAAAATGAATTTGCAAATGATTCGCAAATTCAAAATGCTTCGCAAATTATGAAAATTCGCGGAATCTACTGGGACGAAGCCTCCCGGCGACTGCTCCGCGCGGAACATCAATGCCCGATGAATTCGGGTATGTCTGATGAAGGCGATTTTGCGGATGCCGTCAACAAGGCGCGTGAACTCGGTATAGCCCTCGCCGAAAAAATAAAGAATGAATTGTAGGTGGATTTGAGATGAGCGGTGCTGGAAAAGTTTACTTGATTGGCGCGGGTCCCGGTGATCCGGGGCTGTTGACGCTTCGCGGTAAGGCAATCATTGAAAAGGCTGACGTTGTAGTCTATGACCGTCTTGTTTCACCTGCGATTCTCGGGTTTTGCAATCCGAATGCGAAGATGGTGGATGTGGGCAAGATGCCAACGCACCACAAAGTAAAGCAATCCGAAATCAACAAGTTGCTGGTTCAGTTCGCTGTCGAAATGCCCGGCGCGACTATCGCGCGCCTCAAGGGCGGTGACCCGTTTGTATTCGGGCGCGGCGGCGAAGAGGCTCTGGAACTCGTTTCTGCCGGCATCGAATTCGAGGTGGTTCCGGGTATAACGTCTGCTATTTCCGTTCCTGCGTATGCGGGCATTCCCGTAAGCCACCGCGGGATTGCGACGAGCTTTCATATCATCACCGGCCATGAGCGTGCGGAATCCAACGGCGAACTGTCCCTCGATTTCGAAGCGCTTGCGAAGTGCCCCGGCACGCTCATCTTCTTGATGGGTATCGCCAATATGGATTTTATCGCCCGTCGCCTTATGGAATGCGGCAAGGATCCGAAAACGCCGCTTGCCTTTATCGAGAAGGGAACGACGCCTTACCAGCGCACCGTCATGGCGACGCTCGAAACGGCGGGGGAGACCATTGCCCGCGAAAACGTGACGGCGCCCGCGATTACGATTATGGGCGGTGTCGTGGAACTCGGCAAGACCCTCGCCTGGAAAAAGAACTTGCCGCTTTCGGGCAAACGCCTGGTCGTGACCCGCGCGGCAAAGCAGTCGAGCGGGATTACCGCAAAGCTTACTGCTTTCGGTGCCGAAGTCATCGAAACCCCGATGATCGAAACGCGAACTTTGGAATGTCCTATGGTTGTGAGTCATTCTGAGCGGAGTGCCGCGGAGTCGAAGGATCTAGACCTACGGGGCCTTGTCCCATCCATGGACTCTATCGGCACAAAGTGCCTCCAGAGTGACAGAATTCAGGTGGTTTTTGAAGACCTCAAGAACTTCGACCTGCTCGCCTTCACGAGCGTGAACGGTGTGGAAAGTTTCTTCAAGCAGCTGATGGCTGCGGGCCTTGACGTTCGCGTCCTTGCCGGCAAGAAGATTGCCTGCGTGGGGAAGATTACCGAAAAGACGTTGCTCGAACGCGGAATTCGCTGTGATTACGTGCCCGAAGTGCATACGGGTGCTGGCCTTGGCAAGCTCCTTCGGAGTGTTGTTGATGCAAATGGTGTCGTCCTGAGCGAGCGCAGCGAGTCGAAGGATCTATTGGAAGAATCCCGCATTCTGCTTTTGCAGGGCAACCTCGCCGACGATACGCTGGTCGAAATGCTCCCGCAGGCGACCCGCTGGGTTGTCTACGAGACGCTTCCGGTCAAGGAACTTCCCGAATGGAAGCGCGAGGCCGTGGCTTCTGCCGACGCAGTCGTGTTTGCGAGTTCCAGCGCCGTCGATAATTTTGTCAAGGCGCTTCCCGGCAGTGATATGGCTCCCGAATCAGCGGCAATGCCTCGCTTTGCGTTCTGCATCGGCCCGATGACGGAAGCGACTGCCCGAAAGAACGGTTTTGAAACGGTCTCTTCCGACGAAACGACTGTCGATTCTCTCGTCAAGAAAATTGCGGAGTACTACGCCCGATGAAAGCTGTATTGATTATTGCGCACCATTGCATTTTGCCCGGAGCCTACAAGGGCTTCGAAGAAATCTTGGACAAGCTGCATCATGACCTGCCTGGAACGCGTGTGGCGAGTACGAGCCTCCTGGATTTGGAAAACGATCTGCGCACGCTTTTGCGCGAAGATGTGGAATCGGTGACGCTCTTGCCGTACCTGCTGTTGAATGGCCAGCATTCAAAGAACGATGTGCCGCGCGTGGTCGCAAAATTGCAGGCTGAATTCCCGCAGATTCCGATTACCTTGTTGCCTTGCCTTGGCGATTGGAAAGAATTCGCCGATATGGTCGTGCGCGGCTTGCGCACCGCCCAGAATGATGCTGCACATTGTGCTTCGCATTCTTCATCGCACGCATCTCATTCCGCACTTCGTACTTCAAATCTTCTCTCCGTGGAACTCAACCTCGATGGTCGCAACGTGCTCGTGGTAGGCGGGGGCCGCATTGCGCTTCGCAAGGTCAAGACGCTTTTGCCCACGGGGGCGCGCATAACCGTAGTCGCGCCGCAGATTGATCCGGAATTGGTTTCTCTAGCCTCGACAAATGCATCTCTGACATTGAATACCCGCTCGTATGACCCGCAGGACCTTCGCGGGATTTCCTTGGTGTTCATCTGCACGGACAAGCCCGCAGTGAACGCGCAGGTGAGCAACGACGCTCGTGCCCGCCGTATTCTGGTGAACAACGCCTGCGATTACCAGGACGGTGACTTCATCGTGCCCGCCCGTATGGACTTTGGCGAAAATATCGCCGTTACGGTATCGACGCAGGGCCGTGCGCCTTCGCTGGCCAAAAAGCTCAAGCAGCACATCCAGGAAACCTGGCGCGAAGACCTGGAAAAAATCGAACGCGAATTTAAATAGCGTTTTGCGATTTTTGAATGAATAAAAAAAACGGCAGCGAAATGCTGCCGCTTTAATTTTTAAGAGCGTTTCCCTTACATCTGCCTGATGGGGAAGAGACCGAGCAGGTCGAGCACGTTCTCGAGCACAATCTGCGTGGCCTGCACCAGGAAGAGCCTGGACTTTTCTTCGGCGGAACCGAGCACGCGGTCTTCGTGGATGAACTTGTGCGCAGCTTCTGCGATTTCGAGCGCATACTGGGCGAGAACGCTCGGTTCGTCAGCGGCCACGGCATCTAGAATCTTCTTGCCCTTCTTGGCGAGCAGGTTGATAAGGCTGTATGCGGCGTCATCGCCAAGTTGAGCCATGTCCACGTCGGCGATGCTCACGGTGTAGCCGGCCTTGCGCATGATGCTGCAGAGGCGCACATGGGCGTTCTGCACATACGGACCGGTATCGCCTTCGAAGCTCATCACGGCATCCCAGTCGAAACGCACATCCTTCAGGCGGCTGTTCTTCAAGTCGTTGAAGGTGAGGGCGCTGATACCGATTTGGCGCGCGATGAGTTCCTTGTTTTCGAGTTCCGGATTCTTCTCATCGATGAATTCGAGAATCTTCTTCTGGGCGGCCTCGATCACGTCGCGAAGCAGGCTTGCGGTACCCGTGCGGGTCTTGCCCTTTTCCCACTTGCCGTCGACCAGCTGCAGAATCACGCCGAACGGAATGTGGTACATGTCCTTGTACCATTCGCGTCCCATCTTCTTGAGCACGTGGAACACCTGCTTGAAGTGGAGCGCTTGGCCAAGGTCCACCACGTAGAGGCACTTGTCGAAATTGTATTCCTTCTTGCGGTAGCAGGCGGCGGCGAGGTCGCGGGTCGCATAGAGGGTAGAACCGTCGCTCTTGCGGATAAGGCAGGGGTTCAGGTCGAACTCATCGAGCATCACCACGTCCAAATCCTGGCTTTTGACCATCAGGTTCTTTTCGCGGAGTTCGTCGAGGATGGCCGGAATCTTGTCTTCGAAGAAGGATTCGCCGGTGTAGTGGTCGAAGCCCACGCCCATCATGTCGTAGATGCGCATGAGTTCCTTGAGCGTTGCCGCGCGGAAGGCGATCCAAAGCTTGCGGTAGAATTCGTCGCCCTGTTCGAGCTTGGTGAACGCGGCGCGCGCTTCGTCTTCGAGGCCGGGTTCTTCCTTGGATGCCTTGGAGAATGCGGCGTAAAGGATGTTGAGTTCCTTGACGGTGAGGCTATCGAGCGTGGCGTCGTCTGTCGGGCGGTTTTCGCGCAGGTACATCACGATGAGCTTGCCGAAAGCGGTACCCCAGTCGCCGAGGTGGTTGATGCGTTCCACCTTGTAGCCGGCGGCCTTGTAGATGCGGGAAAGCGAGTTTCCGATCATCGTAGAGCGCAGGTGGTGGAAGGCGAGTTCCTTGCCGATGTTCGGGGAGCTGAAGTCGATGCAGACGACCTTCCCGTTCGGGGCGGCGTGACCGTATTCGAGGCCCTTCGCGGCGATTTCTTCAAGCGTCGACTTCGCGAGGAATCCGCGGTCGATGAAGAAGTTCAGGTAGCCGTTTACGGCTTCCACCTTCGAAAGGCCGGCGGGGAGCTTCACCTGGGCGGCGAGGTCCTCGGCGATCATCTTCGGGGCCTTGCGCATTACCTTCGCGAGCGAGAAGCAGGGAATGGTGAAGTTTCCGTGGCTGGTGTCAGGCGGCACGGAGATAAGTTTCAAAGCGGCTTCCTTCTCGAAGGAACCGGTGGCGGCGAGCGCCTCTGCGATTTCTTGCTCAAACGAGTTCATCTTCACTGCTCTTCTTCTTGGAGGTCTTCTTCACAAAGTCGTTTTCTTCGAGTTCCACGATCTTGCCGTCGGCGTACAGGCGGTCAAGAGAAATCTCGTTACGCTTTTCTTCTTCGAACAGGTGCACCATCAGGTCGAGGCCCGCGTCGAACACGGCCCAGCGCACGCCTTCCTTGTATTCCACGCCCACGGAGGGGAGCTTGTTCGCCTTGAATTCCTTGCGCAGTTCGTTGAGGATAGCCTGCATCTGGGCTTCGCTCTCGCAGGTGGCCACGAGGAAGAAGTCCGTAACGTCTTTGATGCCGCGCAGGTCAATCAACTGCACGTTCTGGGCGCGCAGTTCAAACAGAATGCTTGCGCCGATGGTTACGGACTCAGGCAGGTCTTGCTTCTTAATCGTCATTTGTTTCTCCCTGTTCGGGTTCTATTATTTGTTTAAAATCCTTGCCGATATATACGGCCGCATCTACGTACGAACGCTTGCTTACCACGGTGAGGACGTTTTTTGTCTGTAGCGTCTTGGCCAGCGCCTGTGCGCCTTCCCATTCTGGGTTGCGGAGCACCACGATGGTCTCGTCGTAGTTTTGCAGAACGTCATTGCGGAAACTCACCACGTCAAAACCGTTCTTGCGGAGGAACGACCTCATTTTTGCTGCAGCGCCCGGTTCCCCGCAGCTGTTCAGCACTTCGACATCGCCCTTGTACGAACGCACGATCTGTTCCGTCGGCGCCTTTTTTTCATCTTCACAGCCCTGCAAAAGGGATGCCGCGCATACGGCTCCTGCGAGGAAGGTGTAATGGACTGCCTTGGCGAATTTCCTGTACATTTTCTATCGCCAAATTTAGAAAAAAATTTTACCTGCACCAGAAGGATTCGTGCCACGGCGAGCACGGACCATACAGACGGTGCGGGCCGTATGCCTTCAGCGCATCCTTTTCGTTTACGAGAAGGAGCCTCAGGTAGCTGTTCTCGGTCGGCTTGTATTCCAGGGCCAGGGCGGGAAGCACGAACTGCGGGCGGCCTTGCCGCGCATCTTCCTTGCTGAACGGGCCCCCGGTAAACGTGGAACGGAGCGGCATCCACACGCCCAGATCCGCATAGAGGTGCAGGTCGGGGGTGAATTCGTAGGCGACGTGGGCGAGGAAGCTGTTCTGGGTTATGCTCCCGAACGGGGTCGAAAGGAAACTCAACGAATACGAGTAGGCGACTTTCAGGGCCGGGTCGAATGTATCGTGCCGTACCAAGCGGCTCGGGTCGAACCTGTCGTTGTTCCAAGGGATTCCGTCGTCGGGAGCGGGATTTTCGCTTGCGGTACCAATAGAATCAGCCTTTGCGGGGCTTTCCGCAAAGGCTAATGCTGTCGTTAGGGTTATGAGGAACAGCAAGAACCGCATGCTATGAATATAGCAATTTGATTCTCGCTGGCATCAACGTTATTTCTTGCCGGAATCTTGCGGGGTATCGGACTTGGCTACACCCGCGAGCCTGGCGCCGAACATGGAGCCGAGTACCGTGCGGAGGTCAATCCCGAGGGAATCCGTGAGCCCGTTCGTGACCTGCGTGAGCGTCTTGGTGATATCGCCGGTGAGTTTGGCGGTATTACCTTCGCCGTACATGGTAATATTCCCGATCTTTTCCATGGGCTTTGCGATGGCGGCGGCGATGCTCGGCATCTGCTCGAAGTACTTTTCGATGGTCTTCAGTTGCATTTCCTGGCGGGCAGCGTCTCCATAGAGCTTCATGGCTTCGGCCTTCTTGTTGAGCGCTTCAGCTTCGGCAAGACCCTGCGCCTTGATGGCCTCAGCTTCGGCAAGGCCCTTCGCCTTTGTGGCTTCAGCTTCTGCCATGGCCTTCGCCTTGGTGGCTTCGGCTTCGGCGAATGCCTTTTCCTTTTCGGCGTCGGCTATCTGCTTGATGGCCTTGGCGCGCTGTTCTTCCTTGTAGCGGGCGGCTTCTGCGTCCTTCTGTTGCTGGAAGAGTTCCGCTTCGGAACGCTGGATTTGTGCCTGGCGGTCGGCTTCGGCCTTCTTTTCGATCTGGGCCTGGAGTTCCTTCTCGGTCACCGCGACCATGCGTTCACGGATTTCGATTTCCTTTTCCTGCTTGGCGACTTCGGCTTCGGCCTGCGCCACGTTGATGGCCTTTTGCTGGGTCTGCTTCTGGATTTCGTAGGCCGCGTCGGCGATAGCCTTTTCGGTATCCGAAATCTTTTGCAGGTTGGCCTTTTTCACGGCGAGATCGTTCTGCTTCTGCGCAATTTCGAGTTCTGCGGCGACTGCGGCGTCGTTCGCATCCTTCTTGGCCTGGGACTGTGCCACGCTGATATCTCTTTCGGCGTTAGCCTTGGAAATGGCGGCCGCCTTGCGGATGGCAGAAGTCTTGTCGACACCGAGGTTCTCGATGACGCCGTTTGCATCTTCGAAGTTCTGGATGTTGAACGTCTGCACCACGATACCGAGCTTTTCGAGGTCGGGAATGGCGTTTTCGAGCACGAGTTCAGAAACCTGCTTGCGGTCGCCCACGAGATCCACGAGCTGCATGCGACCGACGATTTCACGCATGTTACCTTCGAGAATGTCGACAATCATGGCGCGGATGTCTTCGGGCTTCTTGTTCAAGAAGTTCTGGGCCGAAGACTTCAGGCGATCCGGATTGTCCGAAATCTTGGCCGTCACCACGGCGTCAACGGAAACGTTGATGTAGTCCTTTGTGGGGACCGGGCTTCCCGTCTTTACGTCGATCTGGATGAGCTGTAGCGAAAGGTGGTCCGCACGTTCAAAGAACGGAATCCTGAGACCCGCGCGGCCGATAATGACTTTCGGCAATTTGCGTAAGCCGGAAACGATGATGGCTTCGTCCGGAGCCGCCTTGATGTACGACATCACGAAAATCATTGCGAGAAAAACAACCGCACAGACTGCGATTGTGACGATGATGCTAGTTTGCATGAATTAATGCCTCCTTATTAGGTCTTTCATAATATACAACAAAAAGCCTGCCAGGAAATGACAGGCAGAAATTTTTTCGATAAAATGCGCAAAAAGAGCGACTGGTTACACGATTTCGTTTTTCGCGTTCACGTGGACCACGGTGGGCTTCCACGATTTCGCTTCTGCTTCGCTCATGGTGGCATAAGCAACGATGATTACGAGGTCACCGGGCTGCACCAGGCGGGCTGCCGCACCGTTCAGGCAAATGACGCCGGAACCTGCGGGGCCTTCGATAACATAAGTGTCGAGACGGTTGCCGTTGTTCACGTCGAGCACGCCGACTTTTTCGAAGGGGAGGATGTTGGCTGCATCCATCAGATCGCGCGCAATCGTAATCGAGCCTTCATAATTGAGGTTCGCGTCTGTAACGGTCGCACGATGAATTTTTGATTTTAAGAGTTCAAGCTGCATGGCGCTTGTCTAGAACTTGACTTGGAATGCACCGAGCACGCCCTTGTCGGGAGTGGGGAGAATTCCGAAGCTGAAGCGGTTTGCATCCGGGTTGCTGTCCCACTGCGTACCGAAGAATGCATCGGCGAACGACCAGATATGGGCTGCTGCAACACCGATAAGTCCGTACCACCAGGCATTGTTTCCGTCGGCGGCGAGGTAAATCGTGACGCCTGCGCTCACACCCCAAAGGACATCCATCCAGATGGCCTTAACGGTGCGGTCGAATTTCCACTGATAGAAACTCGGAAGGAGAAGGGAAACGTATGCATAACCCTGGTTGCCGGAGTGGTTTCTGTAAGAACGGTCGATATCGGCATCTTCAAGACCCTGCGAACGCTGGGCGAGCCAGTTTTCTTCGCTGACTCCGAGCTTGCTCCAAGGCTTCTGAAGGTATTCGGAAATACGGACGCCGAGTTCCACGAGTCGCGTAAGCTTGTCGCGGGAAATGCCCTCCTCCTTCGCCTGCTGGAATTCCCACTGGGTCAGCCCGAGATCTTCGTAGCGGAAACCTTCCCACTGGTCCCCCGAAGCGGTAGCTTCGCCAATGGATTCGTTTTCCCCTGTGGATTCAGATTCGTTGGAGGATTCATCGTCCCCATACGAGTAAGTTTGCTCGCTAGAATCGTCACCGGACGGTTCATCATCGAACTGCGCGAAAGACATCGTGCCGATAAGGAACACTGCTAATACTATTTTGGTCCAAAGAGACATTGGGTACCGACTCCTATCCTATAATGCCGGGGGAGGGAATCGAACCCTCACACTCTCGCGAGTACCGGATTTTGAGTCCGGCGCGTCTACCAATTTCACCACCCCGGCTTGGGGTAACACAAATATAGAACAATTTTCGCTTTTTTGTAGGGAGAATTGGGCGAAAATGGCTTATTTAGACGATTTTTTTAGGATGGCTCGAAATTCTACGTTGAGCGGCGCGAGTTTCTGCGCTCCGTAGTCGGTGGCCTTTTCCTTTGTCTCGAATTTTCCTGTCTGGACGAGGAATAGCGTTTTCGTTTCGCCCTGGCGTTCTTCGATGGAACCCTTGATGCCTTGCTTCTTGAGGTTGTTTACAAGGAGTTCCGCGTTGCTCCTCACGCCGAATGCGCCGAGCTGCAGGATCCAGTATTCCTGGTTGTCTTTCGAGTTTTCTGTTTTTGCAGGTTGGACCGCCGGTGCCGGTGCAGCGGGTTTTGTCGCCGCCGCGGTTGCCTGCACGGGTGCTTCGTCCGATTTTTTCGCTTCCTGAGCCGTATTTGCCTCAGGTTCCGGAACGGATTGTACCGCTTTTTCTGCGGGTGCGGAGGGCTGTTGGGCGGGTTCGACCTGCGGCGGGGGTTCGTCTAAACGCTTGCAGGTTTCGTCGAGTGTTGCGTTCTTGACTTTGGACTGAACGACTGCGCAGACTTTCTTCAGGACGACTGCCTGGTGCGGCTGGGACGTCTCGATGGCGTGTATCAGCGCTTCGGCCGCCTTCTCGTTGCGGCCCATGTACAGCTGGAACTGCGCTTTGGTCATCATCAGGTCGGCGTAAACCGCCTTCTGGGGATTCGTCTTGTTGATGAGGCTGTCGAGACGCTTGCCCGCCTTGCTGAATTCCTTTGCGGCCCCGATTTGCGAGAGCGCGAGTACGTTCCACAGGTAGCATTCCGCCCGCACGGAATCAGGTTCCTTGGGGCATGCGGCCTCGTATGCCGCGGCGGCTTCTTTCCAGTTGCCGGCGACGTAGGCCTTTTGGGCCTTGGCCATCAGGTTTGCCGATTCCGTATCTGCGGGTGCGGATTGCGGAGCGGGCGTTGAGGACTGAGCGAATAAGTTTGTGCAGAAAAAAACGGATAAAATAACCGCAGCTGCACGGGCGTTCATGAACATTGTTTTTAAACCATCGTTCCTCATATCTTATCCCACGTTCCTACATCTAGACCAGTTTTCCTCTAATCGTCCAACCCCTGATATCATCCAATTTAACTTTCACGTAGTCGCCCGGCTTCACGATCTGACCTTCTTCGGGCTTGAAAACCACCTTCTTGAAGTTGTCGGTGCGGCCGCGCAGTTCCGTCTCGTCGCGCACGGAGTTCTTTTCGACCAGCAGTTCCTCGGTGCGGCCGAGCATCATCTGGTTACGCTTGAGCGTGATGGCGTTCTGCAGTTCCACGAGGCGCGTGTGGCGCTCGTTCTTTTCCTGTTCGGTGAGCGTTTCGGCTTCCTTGTACGATTCCGTGCCCTTGCGCGGGCTGTAGATGAACATGAACGCCGAGTCGAACTGGCAGGTTTCAAATGCCTTGAGGGTCGCCTCGAAATCTTCTTCCGTTTCGCCCACGAATCCGCAAATCACGTCGGTGGAAATTCCGTAGAACGGATCCTTGCTGCGCAGCTGCTCGATAATCGAGAGGTACTGCTCCATGTTGTGCTGGCGGCGCATCTTCTTGAGCATGGCGTCGGAGCCGCTCTGGATGGGGATGTGCGCGTAGTGGCAGACCTTCGGGTTGTTGAGCAATACGTCGATGAGCTCGTTCGTGTAGTGCCTCGGGTGCGGGCTCGTGAAGCGGATGCGGCGGATGCCCCCGATTTCGGAAACTTTCGTGAGGAGGTCGGCGAAGTTGCCGCCTTCCGTCTTGTAGGCGTTCACGGTTTGCCCTAACAGGGTCACTTCGGTAATGCCCTTGTCGGCGGCCTTGCGGACTTCGGCGAGCACGTCTTCCATATCGCGGTACTTTTCGGGCCCGCGCAGGTACGGCACGATGCAGTAGCTGCAGCGCTTGTTGCAACCGCGCTGGATGGCGACGAACGTGCTGAAGTCGTTCTGGAGTTTCGCGTATTCGCCGAGGTAGTTCTCGCTCAGGTCCTCGTCGATGAACATCTTGTGGTGCGTCTGGTGCAGCGGGCTATGCGCGTCGCCGAGCAGCAGTTCCGGAATTTTCTTGTACTGGTCCGGGCCCACGATGTAGCTCACGTTCGGGAGGCGCTTGAGCAGTTCCGGCCCGCGGTTTTTCGCCATGCAGCCGCACACGACGACTTTCACGTCGGGATTCTTCTTGTTCAGGTACTTGAGCTTGCTGATGTTGGCGATGGCGGTTTCCTCGGCCTTTTCGCGCACGCTGCAGGTATTCACGATGATGAAGTCGGCATCTTCTTGATTGCTGGTTTCAACGCAACCGCTCATGTCGAGTTCCTGGGCGATCATCGCCGAGTCGTACTCGTTCATCTGGCAGCCGTAAGTGGCCAAGTGGTATTTCTTCATATCCACAAATTTAGTAAATTTGACGGCATAGAAGGTTGTTTATGATTTGTCCTAAGTGCGGTGATAAGTACGAAGATGATATGCCTCGTTGCCTGTGGTGCAATGCGCCGAACCCGAAGTATGGCCTCATTGAAGAAGTTGAGCGTAAAGTAGGATCTGTCCAGAAACGAAATCAGGGCGATATAAATGGTTTCGATTTTCTCGAAAAATCCGATGAGGTGGACTTTGCTCAAAGAACGAGTGACTTTGTTGAGTTTAAAATTTCAAAGACTGAACTTGCAAAAAGTGCATTTGGGCTCTTCCTTTATTTTGGACTGTTCTTGTTCTTTGTAGTGGCGCTGTTTTTTATTGAAGAAATGAAACCCTTATGGCCTGTCTGGTTATTAGGGAGTATTGTCTTTGCGGTTTGTTTTTTCTTTGTGTCAAAAACGATCTTTGCTATAAAATGGTATAAGGATAAATTTATTTTAAAAACGTTCTATGGGGAAACGGAGTTCCCATTTGATAAATCGGTGTTTGGCGGGTTCGATTCCTCTGACGACGATGGTTTTAACGTTATCCTGAAAAAGGGACGACGGGTTATAGTTATTCGTGAAAAGGCTTTCCCGGAAGTTTCAAGGATGTTATGCAAGATCTACGATGAGTTGAATCCGAAAGACATTGTTCAGGGTGGAAACGGCTCTGTTTATGCGGTATTCAAGCCGCTGAAACGCCCCGTCGGCATGGTTTGGTATGTCGTAGCCTTTCTTTTTAACGTGCTGATAGCCATTGACAATGTTCTTGTTTCGGATACGGGCAAGGCCGCTTTTGCTGGTGTTTTTGCCGCCGTAATCGTTGGCTATGCTTTTTATCATTTGAGGGATGTTTTTGAGATAAGGTGGTACAAGGACAGGTTTGTGCTTTTCACACGTTTCGGGGAAAAGTCGTTTTCGTTCGACAGGTCTGAACTGCATAAGACAAAACGCGATGAAAGAGGCGCTCGCCTGTTTATTTTCAAAAATGGCTGGAAGTCTTTTATTGTTGACGAACGCATTTTCCCCGAAGTGGCGGGAATGATGAAGAACCTTTACGGTGTTGAGTAGTCCTGCGATGTCCCTTTTGCTTGCCCTTCTGTTCCTTGCCCTGTTCATAAGCGCGATTGTCCGCGGGAGTTTCTCGTACGGCAAGGCGGACTACGATTTTCATGAACATCCGGTGCAGTTCGTAATCGTACTGGTGTTCATTCTGGGCGTCTCGGCCCTGTGCTTTTATAGATTCCTCGTCGAGATGGAAATTATCCGCTAAATTTCTACATTTGGCGCGCTATGCTCCACAAGAAATCCCTTATCGTATTTGACTTGGACGGGACGCTGTTCAACACGCTCGGTGATTTGTCCGTGGCGGTGAATTATGCGCTGCGCCATTTCGGGCTCCCGGAACACGAAGAACAGCGTGTGCGCACTTTTATCGGGAACGGAACGCTGAAGCTTATCGAACGGAGCATGGGGGAGGCGGCTCTCCCCGAGAACATGGCCCGCACGGGAATCACGGTGGAGGCGGTTCACAAGGTCTATTCCCAATTTTATTGGGAGCATTGCACGGAGCGCACGCTCCCGAATCCGGGTGTCGTGGAATTTTTGCGCAAGGCTCCAGCCCGCATTGCCATGCTCACGAACAAGCCGGAACTGCCCGCCTTGAAAATTTTGGAGCATTTCGGGATTCGCGATAGCGTCGAATTCATGCTTTGCGGGGACACTACGCCCGAACGCAAGCCCAACCCCGCGGGACTCCTGAAGATTATCGAAATGGCGGGCGAAACCCGTGAAAATACCGTCATGGTGGGGGATGACCAGCCCGATATCCTTGCGGCGCGCGCTGCCGGCGTCGATTGCGTTACGCTCTTTTGCGGTTTTGGAAAGCCGGAGAACCTCTCCCCGCTGAATCCCGAGAACGTGGTCCATAGCTATGCCGAAATGTGCGACTTGCTGATGCGGGTTTCGGTAACTCCAAATTCCTGAAAAATTTCTATTTTAAGGACATGATTTCAAAAATTTTCACACCTGTTTTTGCTGTTGCTTTTGCTGCGTCGGCCGCCATTGCTGCCGACGACATCCGTTTTGTCCCGGATCCGTACCCGATTGGTTATGCCGACCAGGGCGATGTCAAGCATATCGTAATCAAGGGGGCGAATGTCACTGCGAAAGAAATTACGCTTGAAAACGTGATAGGGCAGGGCATAGGCTTGTCCAACTTCAAGTATCCGACGAAAATTGCCCCGAATTCTGCCGTTACCATTGAATTCGATATGGATTTTGCCGGCATGGAAGGCAAGATTAACCCTGTTGTGGTGCTGGTGGGCAACGATGGCACGCCTTATCCGGCGACGCTCGACGGTTTTGTGAAGGCGCCGATATTCTTCGGCGAGAAACTCTTCGATGCAGGCTTCTACAAGGCGGGCGAAAAGCGTGAATGGACGTTCTACGTGTGGGAGACCGACAAGAAGGCACGCCCCGATCTCACGCTCTCTCCGGAATCCGCCAAGCAGTTCTCCATCAAGACGAAGAACGTTATGCTGAATGTGGACAAGCTCGACCAGATTAAGGAAGGCGGCAAGGTGCCTGGAGTGAAGGTTACGCTTTCGACGAAGGGCCTTTCTCGCGAGGGTTGGGAACTCAAGCAGAAGAGCATTCGCAAAATCGTTTCGTTCAAGAGTAAAAAGTACCCGAAGGCAACCCCCGAGGTGCTGGTCGTCGGCTACTGGAACGAGTAGTCCGGTCTCGAACTTCCCGAAAAAAATTGTTTTTTCGGGATTTTACCTTGAAAAAAGCCCCGAGTTTAACTAACTTTGGCATACTCTTACGAAAAACCTCGGGATGTAGCTCAGCCTGGTAGAGCGCTTGAATGGGGTTCAAGAGGTCGCTGATTCGAATTCAGTCATCCCGATAAAAAAGTCCGCCATACGGCGGGCTTTTTTGTATTTGCAATTTTCTTGAAGCGCTATTGGTTCTTCGCGGCCCGTTCGAGTTCGGCCGCCTTGTAGTCTTCTTCAGTGGTACGCGCGGGGTCCCAGACGACGACCTTGTTTCGTCCGCTTTCCTTGCCCTCGTACAGGGCACGGTCCGCCATCTGGATGCTCCTGTCCACTCCGAGGGCGCTGTCGTATAGCGCGACGCCCAGCGTGATGGTCGCCTTGATGGAAAGCTTGCCGTAGGAGACGGTCGTCTCTTCGATGGTCTTGCGGAAGCGTTCTGCGACGGTCTTCGCGCCAATGAGGTCCGTTTCGGGGAGGAGCGTGAGGAATTCCTCGCCGCCGTACCTGGCGAGCACGTCGTACTTGCGCAGCAGGTTGCGGATGGTGCCGGAGACCTGCTTGAGCACTTCGTCGCCGCAGGCGTGCCCGTAGGTGTCGTTCACGTTCTTGAAGTGGTCGATGTCGATGAATATGAAGCAGAGCGGCTTCCTGGTGCGTGCTATGCGCTGGATCTCGTTGTCGATGGTACGCAGCATGTCGCGGCGGTTGGGGAGCCCCGTGAGTTCGTCGGTCCTCGAAATCAGGTCGAGCTTCTTGTTCGCTTCCTCGAGTTCCTTCGTCCGTTCCCGCACTTCCTGTTCCAGCATCTCGCGATGAGCGTTGAGTTCCGCAATCTGTCGCTTGATGGTCCCGTGCATGATGTTGAAGTGCTTCGCCAGGATGCCGATTTCGTCTTGCCTCTTGCCGAAGTCGATGTCTTCTGCCTCGATGTCGCCTTCGGAAATCTTGATGGTGTGGACGATGAGCTTGGTCATGGGGAGCACGAGCTTGCGGTAGAACCAGACAGAAACGAGAAGTATCGCGATGAGGGCCGTGACGAGCATGACCTTGCTCACGAGCAGGAGTGAGGAAATCTGCTCGTCTATTTCTTCCTTGGGTTGCAGTGAGAGCAGGCCGATGTCGTAGATGGTATCGTAAACGTAGTTGGCGAGGTATTCCTGACCATCGGTGAGTGTGAAGAACCTGATTTTCTTGATTTCTTCGCTTTTCGGATTGAAGTTCTTCACGCCGAGTTCCGAAATCTTGTGATTGTCGGCGAGCCACTTCTCGAGGTCGGGGTGGTAGATGATTTCGCCTTCGGAGTTGATGGCGATGTAGTAGCCCTTCTTGCCGACCTTGCTGTCGGAGAGGATTTTCCAGAGCCTCTGCGCGGAGAAACTGGCGACAAGGCTTCCGTTTCCCTTGGCGTTGTCGGCGACGACTGTGGCGAACGCGCGCTTGGGCCGCATGTTGTCGGGGTCGCGGTACCATCCCGAGATGTAGGGCCTGTGCGGAGTGATTTTCGTAAAGTCGATGGGATACTTGGTCGCCGTCGAGACGATCATGGTGTTGTCGCAGATGAGGCTGTCGTTGCGGTCGAAGAGGGAAATCTTTTCGCCCGAGATGAACAGCGGGGAGATGTTGTAGCTCTTCAGGTAGCCGGCCGCGATGGCCGGGTCCATGCTCTTGATTTCGGATGTCTTCGCGAGCAGGGTGAGCTGGTTGCCGAACTGCTGCATCTCGTTGTGGAGGGCCGTGGACATCTGCTGCAGGTGGACCTTGTTGGCCTCGAAGGTCGATACGAGGTTCATCTGCGTATGGCGGTTCACGAAGTAGTACATGCCACCGATGGTGACGGCGGTCAGCGCACATAACAGTAGCAGGAGGCTCCTGACTATTATACTCTTGGAAAGCTTTAGGACTTTGTTGCTCATAGCTCTAGCCTACCTCTTTTTCCTTTTGCGGGTATAGGAAAAAATGAAACCGAGAATGAGGACAACGAAGAATACATACGGGGTCGGATTGATGCCCTTGCTTTCGGGCTTCTTTTCTTGGTCTGTCTCTTGTTTTGCGGTGTTGGTCGTGACGATGGAATTTTTCCAGATTTCCTGGAATTCGGCGAAGGTCATGGCGTGCGTGGGCGTGTAGCCTAACTGGGCGTCGATGATGTCGGATTTCTCCTTGAAAATCCGGTACAGCTTTTCTTCGGAGTAGAGCGCGGGGATTTCGAGCAGTTCCCAGACGGCGCTGAACATGGAAACGAGCGTCTGTTCTATGGTTCCCCATTCGGGAAGCGCGGGGTAGGTCCTTCCGGTTGCGAGCAGGGCGACCAGATCCTTGTACGTCTCGTCTTCGGCCCAGGATTCGAGAACCTTCTTGGATGCGGGCAGGAACCCGATTTGCTTGGTGTAGTCGTCGAGGCTTGCGTCTTCGGTCAAGAATAGCAGCAACTGTATGGCTTCCTTCTTGGTGCTCTTCGCGGGAATGGCGAGGTCCGAACCTCCGAGGAAGCTCACGCTGCCCGCCGTGCCTCTCGGAATGGGGAGAACCGTTACGCTGTCCTGCCCGATTCGGGCATCAGAAAGCCCTCCCTGCGAGCCGTGGATGCGCGTCTGCATCACGATTTCTGCGGTGCTCACGATGAAGGCGAATTCGCCGTTGTTGAACTGCTGCGCGATTTCTGCGGAATTGGACTGCAGCGATTCGGTGGATACGAGCGAATCCACGATGAAGGAAAGGTATTTGGCGATGCCTTCGAGCGTCGGCGCCGTAAGGATCTGCGAGTGCCACTTTCCGTTTTCGTCTTTTTCGACGAACCTGCCGCCGTAGCTCCATATCCAGGGAGCGAAATTGTGGGGTATGTTCCAGTCGCTCTTGCCCGGGAATGCGTAGCCGCGGATCTTGGCGCCGTAATCGAGCAGTTCCTTGCCTTCGTTCACCTTGCGGATGGCTTCGGAGAATCCCTTGTAGTCGCGCATGCTCTGGGGAGTTATCCCGTATTTCTTCATGATGCGCTTGTTGCCGAGCACGGGCCTCGCGTCGATAAACCAAGGGATCGCGTAGATGTTCGTGTCGGCATCGATATGGGAGGTGTACCACGAAACGGGAACGAAACGTGTGGAGTCTATCTGGTCGATGTACTCGTTCAGGTTCTTGAGAACGCCGCGGGCCGCGAAGTAGGGAACCCACGTGCTGCCGAGCTGCAGTACGTCGGGGGTGTCTTCACCGGTCTCGAGCGTATTTGAAATGCGGTTCCACGCTTCGCCCCAGTCGAGCACTTTCACCTTTACCGGAATGTGCGTCTTGGCTGTGAAAACTTCGAGTTCCTGCTCGAGTTTCTGTTGGGGCGATGCCCCGTTTGGCATAATCCATATGTTAAGGGTATCAACCGCGAAAGCCTGCGTCAAGGCTATCACTGTAAACAGTGTAATTAATCTACACCTAAGCACCATATCTCTTCCTTTCCCAGTTGGGGACGGAATATCAATCCCTTTGCTTCCCCTTGCCTAAAATAAATAATAATTTGTACATTATCCACCATAAAATACGAAAAACGGGGCTTTTATGCTAGTTTCTTGCGGGATTGCCGAACGCGAAGGAAAGTTTCTTATATGCAGGAGGCCTGCGGGCGTGCCCTATGCCGGGTACTGGGAATTCCCCGTGGGGGAGGTAGAAGGCGACGAGACCCTCGAGGATACCCTCGAGAATGCTTTTTTCGACAGGCTCACGGTAAAGCTGCGCTCGCATCGCCCCCTGGGGGCCTTCGACTCCCAATGCGAGAAAAATTGCCGTATTTTCCCGTTTTTTGCGGATTTTGGCGAGAAGAAGCCCGCCTTGACGGGGTATGACTGCGCTAAGTGGGTGAGTTTCAAGAAGTTACGAAAATTCAGGCTCTTTCCGGATACGGTGACGATTATCAAGAAAATCGAAAAATTTTCGAAAGTTTCTGTTTAAAATCTTTTTTTTAGTTATATTTTTTCTGTCGTAAAACGATAAACTCAACCCCTCAAGGAGTACAAAAATGAAAAAAGGTATCGCTGCTCTCGTTTGCGCAGGCATGATTACTCTCACTGGTTGCTATGGTAGCAACGCTCTGTTCGGCAAGCTCCACAAGTGGAACGGAACCCTTGGCAACAAGTGGCTCAACTCCATTGTGCACTTCGGCATGCATGTGATCCCGGTTTACGGCTTCGCATACTTCATCGACTACCTCGTCCTCAACACTGTTGAATTCTGGACTGGCTCCAACCCGCTCGCTTCCGGCGACTCCTACTATGAGCAGGACGCTCAGGGCAACTCCATTGCCGCCGTGAAGAACGAAGATGGCTCCCTCTCTGTCGAACTCACGTCCGCCAAGGGTGAAAAGGCCAACCTCATCCTCCAGCGCGATGAAAACGTCGTCCGCGCCCTCGACGCCAACGGCGAACTCGTCGCTCAGTACGACATCGAAAAGTAATTCGTTTCTTCAACGAAATTTCGGGACCCCGGCTTTGCGCTGGGGTTTCTTTTTTGGTTGGCGCTTGTACACGGCCGTTTTTCTCACAAAAAAATGCAGTTTTTTGCGACTATGTCCACATTTCCCCGTTTTTTAATGTATTTTGGGGGTATGAGCAGGCGTGTTTGGCATCGAACACATCTTTTTTCGCGTATTTTATGCGCGGCGGCGCTGCTGCTTGCGGCTGCCGTGTTTTCTGCCTGTGTAGAGCGGAGCGTGGAGCGGGGGAATACCGCCCTGCGCATCGGCGATTTTGACCGTGCCGTGACCAACTTCTCGAAGGCGCTCGATGACGAACCGGCGAATCGCGATGCCCGCTACGGCCTTGCGCTTGCCTACTACTCCATCGCCGAAGACAAGGAGCGTCTCAAGCAGCCTGCGCTTGACATGTGGGAAAAGACCGTGAACGAGTTCCGCATCCTCTCGAAGGTCGATTCCACCGAAAGCATTTCCGGGACCTATTCTACCGCGCTGTTCTACCTGGCGCGTGCGACGCTCTACAAGGACGGGCGTGCGAACGTGCTCCCGCTTCTGGATCATTCTATCCGGCTGGATAGCGCGAACTATTTCAGCTACAACCTCAAGGCGCTCCTGTTCGCGAAACTCGGGCGCATCGACGAGGCGAAAAAGATTTACGCGTTTATCGTGACGAAGGAACCGAAGTTCTCTTCGGCCTACCTGAACCTTGGCAACCTCTACTGGGCCGAGGGCGATATCGGTTCTGCGTGGGACATCTGGTCGATGGGCCACGAGGCGCTCCCCGAAGATGCTGAACTTTCCCGCTGGACGCGGGTTGCCGAGGATTCGCTCGGCGCGATGGTGCGGGCAGGCGAACTATGAGCATCCTTGCCGGAGTGAGCCAGTGCGCTATGCTCCACAGGGGCGGCGAGGCCGAGATTTTCAAGGTCGTTTCGCAGGGTAGGGATTATGCGCTCAAGTGGTACGCCGCGGGCGTGAAGTTCGACGCTGCCGCAATAGAGGTTTTGCCCCAGGTGCACGACCGGGGTGTCTATCGGGTACGCGAGACGGGCGAGAAGGCCGGCCGGTCTTACTTGGTGTACGATTTCGTGGATGGAGTTCCCGTGGGGGAACTGGGCGCTCTGCCTGTCGCATTCGCGATTTCGCTTGTACGTGATGTCGTGCGGGCGCTGGCCGCGCTGGCGTCGTGCGGAGTGCATCACGGGGACCTGAATCCTTCGAACGTGATTGTCTGTGCCGACGGAACGCCGGTGGTTATCGACTGTGGCATCGTGGGGCTGGGGGCTCCCGCATACGCTGCTCCCGAACGCTTCCAGGGCCACGCGCCCGACGAAAAGAGCGACCTTTATAGCGTTGGCATGCTCCTGTACCGCTTGGTCGCGGGAGAGGATCTTGTCGTGGGCGATTCCTTCGAGTCATATGCGCAGGCGGCATCGCAGGTGGACGGCCTCGACCCGGCATCGCTCCTGTACGGCAGGGGCGTGGATGCGGAAGCGCTTTCGAGCCTGGAACCCTTGTGGAAGGGGCTTTTGCGTGCCGACCCGGAAGACCGCGTGGAGGATTTCGACGAACTGGACGAACTGCTGGAAATCGCCTTCGGGAAGGTATCCGGCGGGAGTGTCGCGTGGGAAACCCTGCGGGCGCGCACTGTCGCCGCCCTCGCCGAAAAAATCGGAACGATTGGTAACGGTTCCGAAAACATATGCGCCCTTCCCGTTGAATTTGCGGTGATTAAGCCCACAGGGGGGCGGAAACGGGTCGCGTTAGCTTGTATTTTAGGTGTTATATTGTTGTTTGTTGTTCTGTTCCTCGCGTTTTCGCGCGGGGGGCCGTCTATCGACGATACCGGTGCCTCCATCTTGCAGAAATCCAGGTCGCTTGACGGGATTGCGGACGAGACGCAGGATTCCTCGGGCGGCGACAGCGGTGTTTCGGGAAAGTTGCTCGAAACCCTGCCTACGCCCGAACTTGAAGGTGTCGCTGAAGACGGTGTAACGGACGAGTAAACTTGAACGGAGTAGTTGCAGAATGAAAACGGAATCGATGCTTGCGACTGAAAAGATGCTCGATGTGGTGAAGACGCTGCTCGACGAGGAACAGCCCGAGAACCTTTTCTCTAAGATACTCGAAGTGGCGAAGGGCGTGCTCCATGCGGACGCTGCCGTGCTCGATATTTCGGGCGAGAACCCGCTCCATTTTTCTAACCCTGAACAGGTGAGTATTTCCATTTCGGCGGTGAAGCAGGCGAAGTCCGAAAGGCGCGCCGTCGTGTGGAACCAGCTCGACGACGACGGGGCCGACCTCTCGAAGTCCATTGTCCAGAACCAACTTACGAGCATCATGGTTTCGCCGTTCAGCACTCCCGACAGCGAATCGGGTTACCTGTACTTGCAGCGCGCCGCGCGAGAGGAACCCTTTACCGAAGAAGACAGCCAGCTGTTCGATTCGTTCGTGAGCGTCTGTGAAAAGTTTGCCTTTGCCGCCTATGACCGCCTGCGCGACAAGGAATCCCTGGATGTATTGAAAAATGTTGTCCGTAAGGACGGCATCTTCTATTCGAGCAAGGTGATGGCCGACCTGGTCGCGCTTGCCGAAAAGCTTGCCCTGCTCCCGCTGCCCGTGATTATCCGCGGCGAGACCGGAACGGGCAAGGAGGTGTTCGCGCGCTTTATCCACAACCATAGCCCGCGTGCCGACCGCCCGTTCATTGCGGTGAATTGCGGGGCCATTCCCGAGCACCTGATAGAATCCCTCCTGTTCGGGCATGCGAGGGGCTCGTTCACCGGCGCTATCGATACCCGCAAGGGATTTTTCGAGGAGGCCGATGGCGGCACGATTTTCCTTGACGAGATTGGCGAACTCCCGATGAGCATGCAGGTGAAACTCCTGCGCGTGTTGCAGGAAAAGCATATCACCCGCGTTGGCGACAACCGCGAAATTCCGGTGAACGTGCGCGTGATATCGGCGACGCATGTGGATCTCGAGGCCGCGGTCCGCGAGAAGCGTTTCCGCGAAGACTTGTACTTCCGCATCCAGGTGATGCCGCTTTCCATTCCGCCCCTGCGCGAGCGCGGGCAGGACGTGGTGCTGCTCGCCGAGGAATTCATCAAGCGCTACGGTGCGGAATATGGCCGCGGCAAGTTCAAGATGAGCCGCAATACCGAGAAGGCGCTGCTGGGTTACCACTGGCCGGGCAACGTGCGCGAGCTCGAAAACCGCATCCAGAAGGGCCTGGTGCAGGCGGTGCACGGCGTTATACAGCCCAAGGATATCGGGCTAGACGACGTGCAGAAGGAGGCTAAGGAAAGCCCCCGTACGCTGAAGGAAGCGCGTGAGGCCGTGGAGCGCGAAGTGATTGCGCGCGCCCTGCAGGACAGCAACGCGAACCTCACTCTGGCTGCCACGATCCTCGGGATTGACCGCAAGGTCCTCCGCGAGGTCATGGAGCGTCTGGGCATGAAGAAAGAAGATTTTAAGAACTGATGGAATGGGAGATTTGAAAAAGCGGAACAAAAAGTCCTAAACACGGTTCCAGTCTCGGTTTTTTGATTTGCTTTTTTGAGGATTTAAATTATATTTTGGTTAATAGGGCTTAAAAAACCTATATTGATAGCCAAAAGGAACACTGGCACGGAATTTGCAGAAGAATGAGTATGAAGTACGCAGCTTTCATCTCGATATTGACCCTCGCGGCGACGATGTCTTTCGCCGGTGGATTCGCTGCACCCGAATCAAGTGTTCCGACCCCCGCCGAAAGACTGGATGTCTCGAAAGGGACTCCTGATTTGGGTGCTAAAGAAAGCGCTGAATGGCAGAAGATGCGTGCTGAACGCAAGCAGGCCCGCGAGCAGATTCTCTCCAAGATTAGGGAAAGCTCCAGTGCCGAGAAGCAGGTCTTACGCCAGGACGTTTCGAAAAACAGAAACGAGAATTCTCGCTTTGAGGGGAAACCGAAAAAAATGCAGCCTCACGAACGTCAGCCGTTTTATGAAAGATCTGATTCTCCCACCGAGAATTACTTCCGAGGCCATGCTTCGCCGAATCGGTTCATACCTTGTACACCTCCTTGGTGTCCTTGGTGGAATCCGTATGCTCCGGCGAATCCGCAACCCTAATGCGCCCGCTGGCGTTTATTACCATACTAGTTTTTGCGTTGGCGTCTCTGCTGCATGCGGATACGCAGCAGGAACTGTATATGCGCGCCATGCAGGCCGAGGCAGCTGAGAATATCCCCGAAGCTCTGGCCTATTTTGAGCGTGCGGCTGCCGTTGGCGGTGAATATACCGAAGAAATTCGCGAAATTATCAAGCTCTACTACGAAGCTCTCGGAATGGCGAAGGACAGCACGGGAAAGTTCTCTTTCCGTGTTTTGAGTGATGTTGGCTTCTACGGGTTGCACTATGCTGAGTTTGGCCGCGGGAGGGTTTCCGAAAACGGGGGCGACTTGTTTGCCTCGGCTAGCGCGTTCCTGGATTACAACATCGGGGACTGGATTCATTCGCTCGGTGTAGCATTTGTCTCTGAATGGTTCTTTGCTAATGACAATATGCCCGTGTTCGATACGAACGATTGGACTCTCGCTCCCGGTCTGGAGTATTCGCTTGTTGGCAACAAACTCTACCTTGATCTCGGACTTGACTTTAACGTGAACGACGAAGGCAGTTTGAAATTGTCGGGGTATGGTTGGATCGAATATGATTTTTACAGGTCCGGCAAGCAGCGTATAGGTGTTGCGGCCATGGGATATTATCGCGATGACGGGCCCGCTTCTGCGGCGCTGTATGTGGCGTGGAACAAGACTGAAGCGTTTGGCTTCAGCTGGAATGCGTACCTCGGTGCCAAGTACGAGGCCGACTACATGGTCGATATCCTCGATTTTGTCGAACAGGCCAATAGCGATTGTGTAAGGGACATGTGGGGGAACTGCATCGACCAGTATGGTGGCGGGTCGGTGATTCCTTTCGTGAACTACTGGGCAAACTGCGTGGCTGATCATGGCGATTCCGTTTGCGCCGATAGCAAGAATGGAATTCTTCAGACTTACATGGAGGAAGCCATGGCTGAGTCGCAGGAAGCCTGGGAAAACATGCAGAATCCTCCCGAGATAGAGTTCTCGAAATACTGGAGCCGCTGGGTCGGCCCTACCTTGCGGGCGAAGTTCACCTACATGTTCAGGAACCGGATATCTATCGAAGCGAAGATAAACGCGTTTGGCGCGGCGCTTGTAGATGGTGCGTCGGAAGAATACGAGAAGATGGGCAAGTTCTCGGGAACGTGGGGACTTATGTTGTCTTGGAACCCGAGCTGGTTTACCTTATATCTGGGAGTGGAGCAGTTGTACATGAATTACTGGCTTCCAGATTCGCTCAAGGAATATTTCCCGGGAAGCAGCCTGCTGACTTCGGGCAAGGCGGGCGTCAAGGTGGAATTCTAGGACCGCTGGTTGCATTGCGGTAACGAAAAAGGACGGCCGTTAAGCCGTCCTTTTCGCATGGAGATAGTGGGAGTCGAACCCATGACCTACAGATTGCGAACCTGTCGCTCTACCAACTGAGCTATATCCCCGTTAGGTGAGCCAAATATACGTTATTTGCTCAATTTCGTCAAGATATGTTATTTGCTCTATTTCATCAAGCGGAAATGATTTTACACGGGTCTGTTGGTCGAGGTTCGCCCTTTTTTTGGGGGGTGGCCGAAACTCGGTTTCGTTTATTGCTTGTTTTTGTATCATATGTTGATTATAAACAAAATAACGTGTGAAAAAACTTGATTTTTTATGGTTTTTTCGAAATTTTTGTATTATTTTTTAGAATATGAAACCGATTGTTGAATATAAGGACTACCGCCAGTACATGCGTGATTTTTTCGAGGAGCGCAAGAGGAATTCGTACTTCACGTGGCGCGAATTCGCTAGCCTTTCCGGGTTTGTTTCGCCGACGTACCTCAAGCTGGTTTGTGACGGCAAGACGCGCTTGAGCAAGCCGGGTATAGCGAAGGTGGCTCGCGCCATGGGACTCGAGGGGTTTGACTACACGTACTTCACCCTGCTCGTGAAGTTCGAGAATGCGAAAACCGGAGCCGAGAAGGAATCGTTGCTCCAGGAACTCGAACGTGAGGCGCGCATGAACAAGATTCGCATCGTCGATGCGGATGCCATTCGCTACTACGAGTCGCCCATGTACCCGATTGTGCGTGAACTGGCGCCGCTAATGCCCGGGGCGACGTTCGGTGAGATGGCCTCCAAGATAAAGACTCCCGCTACGGCTGTCGATGTCCGCGAGGTATTGCAGTTCCTCGTTCGGGCCGATTTGCTCAGGAGGAGGGAGGACGGTTCGTACGAGCAGACGCAAACGGCGGTGAAGGGTTCCAAGGAGTCGATTCCCTTCGCCATACGGGCAATGAACAGGAAAATGACCGAGCTGGCGGTAGACTCCATTGCCGGAGATTCCACGGACAAGCGCCATTTTTCGAGTGTCACCATGGGAATAGACGGTCCGACCTATGAACGCATTTCGAGGGAGGTAGATGCCTTCCGCAAAAGGATTGTTTCTATAGCGAATGGATGCCAGAAGATAGACCAGGTCTATCAAGTGAACTTCCAGGTGTTTCCTCTTACAGATAAAATTGACGTTTCCGAAGTCAAGAAAGGTAGGTAACTATGAAGAAGATTGCGGTTTTGACAGTGTGTTTTGCGGTCGTGTTTTTCGCCTGTTCCGATTCGCCGCAATGGGTGGGAACGACCGAGAACGAAAATACGGTACATGCTTCGCCGGACGATACCACTCATCAAAACGTAAAAGAGCCTTCCCTTAGGCTAGGGGAATGCGAGGCCTCTCCTTTCCAGGAAATGTTCGAATGGCGTGGACAAGCCTTGGCAAAAAGCGCATCCGAGGAATTGCCCAAGGCGTACATTGTTCAGGATTCAGCTGGCAATGACCAGATTATGGTTCCGCTGGTGAACGATTATTGCGGAGTCGAGGCGAAACTCGCATATGTGCTTTCCGGAGATACGTTGACAGTCTCTTATGACGAAATCATTATGGCGACAAAATGCGTGTGCTATAGTGACCACTGGTTTGATTTGCCCGAGGAATACAAGGATGCCAAGTATTTCAGGTTTGAGGAGATTACCTACGAAATTGTACATTCCAAAAAGGAGGGATTATTATGAAAAAAAGATACATGTTTGCCGCGATGCTTTCGCTGATGCTTATGGCGTGCGGCGATGACTCAATGTCGAATTCGCCGGGAGATAATCATCTCGGCTCGGCCGGAAAAAAGTCCGTGAAACTCGGGGTTTGCCTGGGGTCTCCGTACGATGACTTTCTTGAAGGCAGTCTCTTGGCTAAAGAAGCCGGAGAGGAGGTACAGGGTGAATTGCCCAAAGCCTACATCGTGCAGGATTCTGCCGGCAATGAACAGGTGATGATTCTCAAGGTGAGCGATTACTGCGGCGTCGATGCGAAACTCGTGTACACGCTTTCCGGCGATACGCTGTCGATCGGTTATGGCGAATTGGGCATGGTGACGACTTGCATGTGCTATAGCGATCATTGGTTCGGCTTGCCTGCGGAATACAGTGACATCAAGTATTTCCGTTTTGACGGGATTGTCTACGAGGTCGACCGCGGCCCGGCACCGGAACCGTCTAAGCCCGTGGAAAAGGAACCGGTGGATACGCCTCCGGCGGAATATGATCCGGAAACGGGAGATTCTGTCAAGGTTGTAGAGTAGCCGACTTCTTGTACATTTTGGCGGGCCCCTTCGGGGGCCTTTTTTCGTGGTGGACTAAAAAGTTTTTGGTAATTTGTAAAATTGTGTACATTTGTACACTAAATTTTAGACGGTTTTGCCGTCTTTTCTTATATTTGGGGCATGACAAAGTCCATCGAGATACGCGACGCGCACGAGCACAACCTTCGCCATGTGAACCTTTCCATTCCCCGCGATTCCATCGTGGTGGTGACCGGCGTTTCCGGTTCGGGCAAGTCGAGCCTCGCGTTCGATACGGTGTTCCAGGAAGGGCAGAGGCGCTTCGTGGAGTCGCTCTCGGCGTACGCGCGCCAGTTCATCGGCCGCATGAAGCACCCCGAGGTGGAAAGCGTCCGCGGCATTTCGCCGACGATTTCGATTGACCAGAAGACGGTGAACCGTAACCCGCGTTCTACGGTGGGTACGGTGGTCGAGATTTTGGACCATTACCGTTTGCTTTTTGCCCGCTTGGGCGTGCCGCATTGCCCCGATTGCGGACGCGTGATCCAGGCGCAGACGGTGGATCAGATTGTCGATAATTTGTATGTGAGCGACGAGGGCAAGCAGATTACGGTGATGGCGCCGATTGTGCAGGAACGCAAGGGTGAATACCGCAAGGAACTGGCCGAGCTCAAGGAAAACGGGTTTGTGCGTGCCCGCGTGGACGGCACGATTTACAGGCTTGAAGATGTTCCGGCTCTCGTGCGCTACGAGAAGCACACGATTGAAGCGGTGATTGACCGCCTGACGCTCGAACGCAAGAACATGAGCCGCCTGCGCGAGGCGCTGGAAGGCGCGCTCAAGCTGACCGACGGAAAGCTGGTGAACTTTTTGTTGTCGACGCCGGGTGCTTCGAATGCGGGTGCAGCTTCGGGTGCCGGGAGTGCGGGTACAGGGACTGCGCCGGGGAAGGAAGAGTACCGCCTGCAGGGCACTTTGCTCGCTTGCCCCAAGTGCGGTATTTCCATTCCGGAACTGGAACCGCGATTCTTCAGCTTTAATGACCCGAAGGGCCGCTGCCCCGCGTGCAAGGGCATGGGGGAGAGTTACAAGTTCGATCTGGACTTGATTATTCCTGACAAGACGAAGTCTATTAAGGACGGTTGCATTGCGACCATCAAGAAGGATGACGGAACGCTCATCTTCAGTGATTTCGGACGACGAAACTTGAGGAACATCGCGAACGAGATGCATTTTTCGCTCGATACGCCGTGGAATAAGCTCAAGAAGGCGCAACAGGATGCCGTTTTGTACGGCACGCCGAGCGAATCAGAACGCGGGATTATCCCCATCATGCAGGAACTGTGGGACATGTGGCATATTTACCACTTCCGCAAGTATATGCAGATAGGCGTCTGCCCCGAATGCCACGGCACGCGCATCAACCGCACGGCGAATGCGGTGCAGTTCCACGGGCATAACCTCACCGAGATGACGGAATGGTCCGTCGAAAAGTCAGTGGAGTTTTTCAACAAACTCGACCTCTCCGAAAAGGAAAAGAGGATCGGCAAGGAAATCCTGAAGGAAATCCGCGGGCGACTTTCTTTCCTCAATGCGGTGGGGCTTGGCTACCTGAATATCAATCGCAAGGCTTCTACGCTGAGCGGTGGCGAAGCGCAGCGTATAAGGCTTGCGAGTGCCGTGGGTGCGGGCCTGCAGGGCGTGCTGTACGTGCTTGACGAGCCGAGCATCGGGCTCCACCCCCGCGATAACGATAAACTGCTCGGGATGCTCGAACACCTGAGGGCGCAGGGCAACTCCCTGATTATCGTGGAACACGACGAAGACACCATGCGCCATGCGGACTGCGTGATTGACGTGGGGCCGGGTGCCGGCGTGGAAGGTGGTCGCGTGATTGCGGCAGGAACCGTTGAAGAGCTGGAGAAGAACAAGGCTTCGTTGACGGGTGCGTATTTGAGCGGGCGCAAGGCAATCGAGATTCCGGAGAAGAGGAAGAAAATTGACAAGAATACGCCAAAACTCAAGATTTGCGGTGCTGCGGAAAACAACCTGAAGAATATCGACGTGGAAATCCCGCTGGACGGTGCGCTGACCGTCGTGACGGGCGTTTCGGGTTCCGGCAAGAGCACGCTTATCAACCAGATTCTGCGCCGCGAATTGGCCCGCGTGTTCTACAATGCCGAGGAACCGGTGGGCAAGTTTGACCACCTGGAAGGTCTCGAGAACATCGACAAGGTGATTGAAATCGACCAGACTCCGATTGGCCGCACGCCGCGAAGCAATCCGGCGACGTACACGAAGATTTGGGATGACGTGCGCGACTTGTTTGCCAACATGGAAGAGAGCAAGATTCGCGGTTACAGCAAGAGCCGTTTCAGTTTCAACGTGAAGGGCGGCCGCTGCGATGCCTGTGAAGGCGCTGGCGTGAAGGTCGTCGACATGCACATTCTGCCGAGCGTGCAGGTAACGTGTGAAGTTTGCGGCGGCAAGCGGTTTAACGATGCAACCCGCGAAGTGTATTTCAAGGGGAAGAATGTCTCCGAAATTCTCGACATGAGCATTGCGGATGCGGCGGAATTCTTCAAGGATATCCCGAAGATTGCGGAGCCTCTGAAGTTGCTTGTGGAAGTGGGTCTCGGCTACTTGACTCTGGGCCAACCTTCGACAACGCTTAGCGGGGGAGAGGCGCAGAGAATCAAGATTGCCTCCGAGCTGCGTCGCCCGGGCACGGGAAAGACTCTCTACCTGCTTGACGAGCCGACGACGGGCCTGCACTTTGAAGATATCCGCAAGCTCATGGACTGCCTGAACCGCTTGCGCAGTCTCGGCAACAGCGTGGTGATTATCGAACACAACCTGGATGTGATCAAGTGCGCCGACTGGATTATCGACTTGGGCCCGGATGCGGGTATCCACGGCGGCAAGGTGATTGCGACGGGAACGCCGGAACAGATTGCGAAGAGCAAGAAGTCCGAGACGGGCCGCTACCTGGCTCCGGTGCTCGCGAAGAAGCATGGCGAGAACAAGCATTTCGACCGCACGCTCAAGGGCGGTGAGGACCTTTCGCTCGACATCGAGGTGCATGGCGCCCGCAAGCATAACCTGAAGAACATCGATGTGACGATCCCGCGCCACAAGCTCACGGTGGTCACAGGCGTTTCGGGCTCCGGAAAATCCAGCCTCGCTTTCCACACGCTGTTCAGCGAAGGCCAGCGCCGCTTTGTCGAGACGTTGAGCACGTATGCCCGCCGCTTCTTGGGACGCCCCGACCACGGGAGTATTGATTCCATTTCGGGATTGGCACCGGCGATTGCGATTGACCAGAAGAGCGCAAGCAAGAGCCCGCGCAGTACGGTCGCGACCCTCACCGAAATTTATGACTACTTCCGCATTTTCTGGGCGAGGGTCGGGACCCCGCATTGTTTGAAATGCGGAAAGCCCGTGGCTTCGTACAGCGCGGGCGACCTGATGCAGCATGCTTTTGACCGCGACCTCAATAAGAAAGTTACGGTTCTTGCCCCGTTCGAAATCAAGGATGTGCTGAAACTTTCGAAAATCCTTACCGAGAAGGGCTACCGCAAAGTTTACATGGGCGACAAACTCGTGGAACTCCCGCTTCCGAAGGTTCCGACGCGCGAAAAGCAGTTGCTCGCCGTCGTCGATACGGTGACCGTGAAGGAAGAATCCCGCGCCCGTTTGGTGGAAGCGTTTGAACGTGCCTACCGCGACGGCAACGGAATCCTCTATGTGGAAAACGAAGCGGGCGAGCGCATCGTCTGTTCCGAAAAGCCCGGCTGCCCGGATTGCGGCTGGTACATGGATGCGGCTCTCAACCCGAAGTATTTCAGTTTCAACACGCACTGGGGCGCCTGCGAATCTTGCCTCGGTCTCGGACATGACTCCGACGGTCACGTGTGCCCCGATTGTCACGGCGAAAGGTTGAAGCCTGAATACCTTGCGGTGCGTATTTGCGGCAAGAACATCATGGACGTGAACCACATGAGCATTTCCGAAGCGCTCGAATGGTTCAGCCACGTGAATTTTGACGGCGAGAAAAACGCAGATGGCAAGAAGACCATCGCGGAGCCCCTGCTCCGTGAAATTGTCGGCCGCCTGAACTTCCTCAAGAGCGTGGGCCTCGGTTACATCGGCCTCGACCGCGCGGGCGACACGCTCAGCGGTGGCGAATCGCAGAGAATCCGCCTCGCAAGCCAGATCGGTAGCGGTCTCGAAGGCGTGCTCTATGTGCTTGACGAACCTACCGTGGGCCTGCACGAAAGCGATACCGCGATGCTTCTGGATACGCTTTACCGCCTGCGCGACCTCGGCAATACGCTTGTGGTGGTGGAGCACGACATGAAGATGATGCAGGCCGCCGACCACATTATCGATATGGGCCCCGCGGCGGGCGAGTTCGGTGGGGAAGTCGTTGCCGAAGGTTCTCCGGAACAGCTTTCCAAGCCCTATGCGCTCCAGCAATTCCCGCGCAGCGAGACGGTCAAGTACCTCACGCATACCATCCCGATGGCGAACGAGATTGCGGCAAAGCCCATTACCGATTCTACGGAATTCTACGAATTCGAAAAGCTGAATCATAACAATCTTAAGAATTTGTCTGTAAAGTTCCCGAAGGGCGCCATCAGCGTGGTCTGCGGTGTGTCGGGCTCGGGCAAGAGTTCCATGGTCATGGACGAAATCTTCCCGAGGCTCAAGAAGAAGTTCCAGGCCCGCGGTCGCAAAAAACAGAGCGGCGAGGTTTTGCTGGTGGACCAGAGCCCGATTTCGGGTACGCCTCGCAGCACGCCCGCGAGTTTCACGGGCGTACTTGACGACATCCGTAAGCTGTTCGCCAAGTTGCCGCAGGCCAAGATGAAGGGCTTCGATTACGGGCGGTTCAGTTACAACTTGGCCCGCGGCCGCTGCGAGGCCTGTGAGGGTCGCGGTGCCGTCGCCATCGAGATGCACTTCCTTTCGGACGTGTGGGAGGTCTGCGATGTGTGTGGCGGCAAGCGTTACAACCAGGAAACGCTCACGGTCACCTTCAAGGGCAAGAATATCGCCGACGTGCTTGACATGCGCGTGGTCGAGGCCTGCGAATTCTTCAAGGACCAGCCGAAAATCCTCCCGAAACTTGAATGCTTGCGAGACGTGGGCCTTCCGTACGTAAAGCTCGGACAATCCGTCACTACGCTCAGCGGTGGCGAATCCCAGCGCCTCAAGCTCGCGGCGGAGCTGGCGCGCAAGCCGGCAAGCGAGATGGTCTACCTGCTCGATGAACCGACTACGGGCTTGCACCTCAAGGATATCCAGATCCTCTGGAACATGTTGCGCAAGCTTTCTGCCCGTGGCGATACCGTCATCGTCATCGAACATCATCCCGATATAATACGTTTGGCGGACTGGAAGGTGGAACTTGGGCCTGTTGGAGGTTCTGAAGGCGGGTATTTGCTGAATATGGGCGAAAACGGCATATAATTTTGGACTAAATCGCTGAGAAGATGTTATTTTTAAAATGCTCAGTTGTGGGGTTTGTCCTGTAGCTAAAAGACATGTAAGAGGAGATATTATGTCTATAGTCCGTTTGCTGCCGCTGTTGCTGTTGATTCCGGCAATGGCCCTTGCTGATTCTGACAAGAATTACAAGGTCGCGTCGAATCAGTTCGTGGCCGGGAGCGTCGTCGAACCTATTGCCAATATGGTTATCGAAGCCAAGGGGACGGCAGTAGTTTCGCAGAAACCGTCTTTCCCGCTCAAAAACTTCAATCTTTATTGGCGCCATAAGAAGGGCCCCAGGGAATACGTCTGGATTCAGGGCAAACCGGATTTTACGAATTATGTAACTCTCCACGCCTTTAGCCTGGCCGAGGCGCACCTGCTGCCTTCCGAAGTGGCGTACATGCGTTTTTATGCAGCGCAGAACTTGAAGGCGTTCCAGGACGAGACGGACATTTACTTCGACAAGTATTACCTATACTCTCCGCGCGTTCCCAGGCTATTCTTTATGAAGAACGGCCGTTGGCAGGTCTTGCGCGAGGCGGAATTTCCGGGGGTAGTTGTCTTCGAAAACGAGAACAAGGATTTCTCTGCGGCGTTCAAACAGTCGCCGCTCACCAAACTCCCGAAGGCGGTGTTCCCGCTCAAGGCGGATTCGTATGTCTTTACCTACACGGCGCCGGGATTCTTGCCGGAGGTGGACATCTGTTCCGTGGCATCCAGGAGCGTTGTTGTTTTGAAGCCGGAACTTATCGCTCCCGATACGGCGTCGGGCCAGGAGATTCCGGGCATTTCGATGGAACTTGCCGATGTGAAAGCGACAAAGAACCTGGAAGAAACGGAAATCCTTTACGACAAGTTCATCGGTGAATTGCAGAAGGTGGCATCCTTTGTCGATACCATGCAGTTCGACGCTCTTTATCCGAAATTGAAAACGCCGGAATTCCTCGGGCTTGACAAAGCGGATTTCAATTACAAGGAATACAAGTCCGCTTATGAGGGAACCCGCATGAAGGCGAAGTCTGACTGGATGCATTCCATGACGATCGGCGTGAGCGAAGTCAATGCGGCGTTCAACAACAAGCTGGACAGCCTGCAGGCGCTTCCGCTGCGTGTCGCCTTGACTCCGGTGTCGGTTACCCCGGTCCGTGCGACGGATTCCTCTGTCGTAGATTCCGCTTCGGCCCCCCTGAAGGCGGTGATGCTCAAGTTCGGCCAGAGCCACGAACGCATCGATGTCGCGTGGCAGGGAACGGCGAAGGACATTGGCGCCGATAGCCTTTACAAGCTCTTTGAGCAGAACGGCAATGATGTTCCCGTGATTGTCACCATCGAGCAGAACAAGCCCGTCTGGCTCCATAAGGAAAGCGAGGTTTCGGGCCGCCATCATTACCGTTACACGCAGATCGAGTTCAAGTTCGGAACCCAGTCGTTGGCCGGTGTCGGCGAATTTATTTTGCCCGCCTATATTTCGGCGCAGCCCGAGGTGCAGAGGTGGTTGTCTGTCGCGCATGCCGCCCCGTGGAGGGCTCCGCAGGAGATTCTGGAAGCCGCGGGTGACGATTCCGCTTCCGTGATTGACGGCTCCCTTCCGGGCTACGACAACGCGAAGTTCCCGCGCATTGTCCGTGACACCAAGTTCGGTACCGTCGCGCTTATCGATTCGGGTACTTTCCGTTACCGTGGCCGCGTGGTCTCGATGTCTCCGTTCGCCATCATGACGACGGAAGTGACGCAGAACCTCTTTGCGCAGTGGATGCTTGCTCAGGAAGATTCCCTGAAGCGCATCAAGGACCGTTCCTCGTTCAGGAGTCCGTTCAAGCCGGTCCACAACATCACGTGGGACAACGCCCGTGCCGCATGCCAGATGATGGGCGGTGACCTCCCGACCGAAGCCCAGTGGGAATTTGCCGGCCGCGCCGACAACAACGAGGGCGCCGTGTGGGAAGGCGATCCTAAGGATTCGGTCGGCAATTATGCCGTCTACCGCAACAATTCGTACAAGATGGGCAAGAAGAGTGACGCCTACGGCCCGCAGAAGGTTGCCTCCAAGAAGCCGAATGCCTGGGGCATTTACGACATGTCGGGCAACGTCGCCGAATGGACCCGCGACAAGTATTTCATGTTCTCGCTCTGGGTGGAATCTTCGAACCCCACCGGAGCCGTGATGGGCTATTCCAAGGTCTACAAGGGCGGCTCATGGAAGGATAACGAATCCGCTTTGAACCTGACGAATGGCGATGACGAAGACCCGCGTTACTGGTCCGATGCCATCGGCTTCCGCTGTGTTTTTCCCCGTAAACTTATTGAAGGACGTTAATGACAGAACAGTCTCCCTCGCAGAGCGCATCTGCAGAATTGAAGAATGATAGCCGTTTCAAGTTTTTCCGCCGGTTGATTTCCGCGCCGTACCTGCTTGCGCTTGTCGTGTTGTTTTTACCCCTCATGAACGTCTCGTGCGCCGAGAAGGTCATTGCCGAACCCTCGTTCTATGAACTTGCTACGGGAATGGATTTGCGCGAGACCCTCAAGGAGCCCGCGAAGGGTTACCTTTTGAAGATGGAGAGCGACAACCCGAAGGCGCTTGACCGGTTCAAGGCGCACATTCCGGAATTCCCGAAGATGAACGCGGTTCCCGCCCTGTTCGGGATTGTCGCCGCGCTTGTGCTTGCGGCAGCGTTTGCTTGGTTCACGCCCCTCGGTTCTCTCACGCTTGGCATACTTGCGATGATGTCGCTTTGGGCGGTCCTTTCCAGGATGGCGGAACTGTGCCACAGTTTCGGGATGCAGGTGCTCTCGCTGGAACCGAGTTACGGCATCTATGCCGCGTCGGTGCTGATTCTGATTGGAACGGCGATGAACATTGCGGCTATTGCTCGCCCGGTTCTCGTAGAATTCAAGGCGAAGCGTGCGGCAAAGAAGACTCGCCCTGCGGGTTAGTCGAGTTAATAGTTCACAATTACTAATTACTAGAATTTTCAGCGTCAAGAAGCTTCTAGATGCCGATAACACTAGAAACTCGGAACTTGAAAATCTGAACTGTGCCGCGATTATTTAGGACTAGTAACTAACAACTAGAAACTAGTAACTAGTTTCTAGTTTCTGCGTCTTAGGCGCCATTACACGTTGAACAGGAAGTACATGATGTCGCCATCCTGTACCAGGTATTCCTTGCCTTCGGTGCGGACGAGGCCCGCTTCCTTGGCGGCGTTCCAGCTGCCGTGCTTCAAGAAGTCGGAGTAGCTGAGCGTTTCGGCGCGGATGAACCCGCGTTCGAAGTCGGTATGGATGACGCCGGCGCACTGCGGGGCCTTGAATCCGGCGTGGAACGTCCAGGCGCGGCATTCCTTTTCGCCCGCGGTGAAGAACGTGCGCAGCCCGAGAATTTCGTAACCCTTGCGCACCACGGCATCCAGTCCCGATTCCTTCATGCCGAGTTCCTTGAGGAATTCTGCCTTGTCGGCGGGTTCCATCGCGGAGAGCTCTTCTTCGATCTTTCCGCTGATGACGATGACTTCGTGGCCGTTCTTTGCGGCGTAATCCTTCAGCTGGTCCACGTAGGCGTTACCGGTGAGGATGTCGTCTTCCTTCACGTTCGCGCAGTAGAAGAGCGGCTTTGCGGTAAGGAGTCCGAGGTCCTTCACGATGCCTTCCATCTCTTCGCTGTCGTGCATCACGGTGCGGGCGGCCTTGCCCTCTTCCATGGTCTTCTTCAAAAGTTCGCAGGCGGCGAGACGAGCCTTCGCTTCGGCGTTGCCGGTACGGGCGCCCTTCGCTTCGGTGGCGAGGCGCTTTTCGACGGAATCGAGGTCCTTGAGGATGAGCTCGGTCTCGATGACTTCCACGTCGCGGACCGGATCCACGGAACCGCTCACGTGCACGATGTTCTCGTCGTCGAAGCAGCGGATGACTTCCATGATGGCTTCGCATTCGCGGATGTGGGTGAGGAACTGGTTGCCGAGGCCTTCGCCCTGGGCGGCGCCCTTCACGAGGCCCGCGATGTCAACGAATTCCGTGACGGCGGGAACGATGGACTTCGGGTTGTAGACCTTCACGAGTTCGTCGAGGCGGCTGTCCGGGACGCTCACCATGCCCACGTTCGGTTCGATGGTGCAGAAGGGATAGTTCGCGGCTTCGGCACCGGCGTTGGTGATGGCGTTAAAGATGGTGGACTTGCCTACGTTCGGGAGGCCTACGATACCGCATTTGAAACCCATGATAATCTCCGATTTTATTTGCACGGAAAAACCCGCGCTCTTTGAACGCGGGTAAATTTAGAAAAAAGCGTGTGTGCTGGATGGCCTAGAAAGCGAGCGCCACTGCGATTCCGCCCTGTTGCGTGGGCACGACTTTCAGGCGGAGCGAGGTGTTCGTTTCCGAGATGGGGAGTCCCTTGTTGTAGAGGTCGATGGCATCGTGCATGTAGCTGTTGGCGATTTTTGTGAGCAACAGCGAGATACCTGCGACGCCGAGACCGCCGAGAGTGATGTAGAGCCCCACTTCGGTATCGATAAAGAGCAGTTCGACGACGCCATACCCAACGGCGAAACCACCCGCGTAGGCGAGCACCATGCCCGGATAGTAGAATCCCATTGCGGTCCCGTAGGCGCTTGCTGCCTCCTCGTTGGTTTTGATGGCCGCGATGGCCGCGTCGCGTTCGACAGCCTGGTTGCCCATGTACCACTGTTTATCTTCGCCGAAGAAAATCTTTTGGTTCTGGGGGTAGGGTATCGGCTGAACGTTCTGGTCGTCGGCGAAAGAGTTCCCGACAAGGGTGAATACGAACAGGAGGAGCGCTGCAAGATGTAATTTCATGTTTCCCTTCTCTTAGTTTGGATGTGTCTTATTCCCGGTAGAATGCTAGAAAACCCTTTACATTTTGTAAATGGTAAAATTTCAGGATTGTGCAAAATAGCGTGATGAATAACCTAGTTTAGTACCTGTAGGTTGGTTATGGAAGGCGCCGTGTGGAATTGACGGACGTTGTTGCCAGTGATAATCTGGGTTGGAGATATGCGGCAACCATCGATGTTCGGCCACTAGCGGCCTCCATAAAAATGACCGGTCGTGCAGATGTACGATCGGTCTTTTTTTTAGCTCGTCTTGTTTGAAATCTTATCTGAGATCGTCACGGTTTATGCCGTAGATGCGTACGGCGTCAATCCACGTTTCGGTGCCGTTGTAGCTGAATACGGTGAAGTTCGTGATGCGGTTGCGCACTAATTCCCATCCGTGGTATTCGCGGATCTTGTACGTGAAGTCCTCGGGCTTTATGCAGTAGCGGGTCCATTCGATGAGACTCTTGCCCGTTCCCTTGTACGAGGCCTTGTAGTTCAGCGGGTCATCAAGCGATTCGAGGATGATTTCGAAATCGCCGTCGGTGCGCATCCATACGACCAGCGAGTCCATGCGGCTCCAGTCGTGCTGGTGGCGGGTGAGGCGCGTGCCGAACACCACGATATCGGGATAGTCGACCGCGTAGTCGATATGCATGGCCTTGCCCATCCGGGAATCGACCGTGGTCACCGACGCGTTGGAACTCAGGTACGAGACCGTCACGGAATCCGTAAGGGTGTCCTTCTTGTGGAGCTGTGCGTACCAGGCGTCTTTCCTGAGGGGAGAGGGCAGGTCGCTAAATATGCTGCCGCTTTCGAAGTTGAATACCTCGACGGTATTGAGCTCGTACCAGAGGGAATCGCTGATGCCTTCCCACAGGTCCACCTTTTCGGGTGCGACTGCGTCGGGGTT
Source organism: Fibrobacter sp. (assembly GCF_017551775.1). Classification (NCBI taxonomy): domain Bacteria; kingdom Pseudomonadati; phylum Fibrobacterota; class Fibrobacteria; order Fibrobacterales; family Fibrobacteraceae; genus Fibrobacter; species Fibrobacter sp. Next base: position 63,448 of record NZ_JAFZKX010000076.1, read on the forward strand.
GCCGGATTCGAGCGACCAGATGTCGAGCGTGTCGGCGAGGTCTTCGAGACGGATGCTGATGACGGCGCTCCTGATGTCGGGATCCCAGTTTTCAATCTGCATCGGGACCGTGGTTCCGTTGCTGGTGTACAGCATCACGTCGCTTCCGTCATCGCGGGCCTTCGTGAAGTCGAAGTTCGTAGAATCCAACCGGAGCGTGAGGATGAACGGTACGCTCAGGGGGCGCATCCAGTCCGATACCAGGTCGGTCGGCTTGAAGTCGAGCCTCTGCACGAGCCCGCTCTTCGCCGGAGAAATCAGGTGCCCGATGCGCAGCGTGTCGGCCGTAGGTACGGCGACCTTGGCGTCGGCGATGCATTCCGTATCGTCGCCGCTCCACGACTTGATGGAGACCTGCCCGACGGGGAGTCCGTTCGCGACGAAGAACCCGAGGGAGTCCGTCTTGGCGACGCGGCCGATGCCCTCGAAGTTGATCCAGGCGTATTTCGCGCTATCGGGTAGCGAGACCCATCCGTTCACGGTTCCCTTCTTCTTGAGGAATGCCTTGGGTACGGAGAAGTTCTTGGATAGCCCGTTCAGCGTGTACTGGTATACGAGGGCCGAGTCGCCCTGTTCAATCTGTATGGTGTACGACCCGATCTTGTGGTTATCGATGCGGATTTTCCCGAGGCTGTCTGTTTCGCCCGCGTACAGGAAATCGTTTGCATCCACGTTGCCCGTGGAATCGGTGACAAACCAGCTTGGAAGAACCCTGTACGAAGCCTTCGCGGGCTCCTTGCCGCTATACACCTGGATGGAGACGTATCCGGTCTCCTGGGCGAAGGTGTTTTCCGTCTCCGTAGTCCCACCGGCCATGTCGGAATTCGTACATGCGCCGAGGAATACCAGCGGAAGGGCCGGAAATATTTTGAGCAGGGACTTCATCATTTCGAAATCTTCTTGTTGAACGCCACGGGGAACAAGGCAAGATTCATCTGCAGGACGCGCGTGGGCTTCCCGCACTTGTCAACTCGAATCTGGACGTCTTTCCGGAATTCCTGAATCATACTCTTGATTTCTTCAAAGCCTTGTTGGTCTACCGCCATTGTAAGTGTAGAAATATCTCGGTCTTCCGGGGCGATAGTTTGCAGAGAACGGGCTCCAATTTGCATTACTGCAGCCTGGAATGCCCTGATGGCCTGTGCGCGTTCCTCGCCGGAGATGTTTATGTGGGAATCGGCGATTTTTACGCGGCCGTTGCCCAGGTCCTGGATGAAGCCCAAATCCTTGAGCAAATTCACGCTTTCCTGGACCTTGTCTTCGCCGATGGCGGGTTCGAGCCATTCAGCGATGGTCTTGATGTCGACTTTTCCCTGGTTCACCTCGATGAGGGCCCTGATCACGGGCGTCCACCAGTCGCTCAGGTACTTGATTTCTTTGTCCTGGAGTACATGTTTCTTAACGTCGCGCAAAAGTACGGCTTTGGCAAGGATTTCTTCGCGGGTCTTTTCGGATTTGGTACGGGAGGCGGCAAGCAGGAGGTCAAAGTAACGGGCGGCGCGGCCGGTGAGGCCGAGCACCTTCTTGATGGCGGGGACGCAACGCACGGGAAGGTTGCGCTTTTTTTCGACGATGCAGAACACATGGCTCGCATTCAGGCCGATAGCCATTCCGAGAACGCTGTAGGAGTACTTGGCGTTCTTCTTTTTCTTCTCGAGATAGAAATCTCGGATGATATCCCGGTAGTCTGTATAATCGTAGATACTTGGCATTTGGCTTGCCCCATTATTTGTAAAAAAATATATAATTTGGGGGAGTCCGATTTATGTCTAAGAAAAATTTAATCGTTACCTTTTTGTCAATGATTTTGGTCGCCCTCGGGGTGAAATTTTTTGTAACGCAAAAGGCCGAAATGGCCGAATTTAAAAGGCATGAGGCACTTGTGGCCGAGGCTACGGAATGCCTGGAATCGGGAGATTGGGCTTGTGCTGAAAGGGCTGTGCGCGGACTCCTGTGTGATGCTCCTCACGATTCGAATTTGCAACTCCACTTGGCGGGCATCCTTTACGAGCAGGAACGGTTCGAGGAATGCATCCGCTTCATCGACAGCATCGGAACGAAAACTCCCGATTTTTCTTATCTGAAAACGAAATCGGCGCAGTTGATAAAGGAGAGGGAGGAACTGGGTTTTGAGGGCTCGATGCATTTCCGTGTGGAATTCGAGGGGCATCCATCGAAAAGCGACGTGATGGAAGCGCTCGCCGTGCTCGAGGTCGCCTACGATTCCCTTTGCCATCTTTTTGATTTCAGGCCCGAGAACAAGATGAGCCTTGTGCTGCACAAGTCGAGCGAATACCAGGGCTTGGGACCGCGCCCGGAATGGGTGGCCGCCGTGTTCGATGGCAAGCTCCGCGTACCCGTAGAGATGATGCGCTATCGCGAAGTCTACCGCCCGGTGCTCTTCCACGAACTCACGCATTCCTTTGTGCGGGCGATGACGCGCGCGAAAGTGGCGCTCTGGATTAACGAAGGCATCGCGCAGGTGGTGGACGGCTCTCGCACGAATAACCCGCGCCCCGAGGGGGCGGCGCCGTCGTTACAGTCGCTGACGGAACCGTTCGTGAAGGAACCTTCCGAAGACAAGGCTCTGCTCCTTTACTGGTATTCGCAGAAGATGGTGGAACGCCTGCTGGCGAGGAACCCGAGCTTCGTGCATTTCAGGGAATTTGTACAGAGCTTGCGCAAAATGGAAACCGACGATGCGCTCGAAAAATTTTACGGGGTCAAGACGTCGCAGTTGCTAGACGAGGTGAAGTGATGGCGAAAAAGAGAATTGTGGTGCTGACTACCGGCGGGACGATTGCCGGCGTGGGCGAGAGCGGCAAGGACACGGGATACGTTTCCGGTCAGGTCCCGGGCGCAGATCTCGTGGCATCGGTGCCCGAACTTGCGGAATATGCCGACGTTTCGGTGGAAGAGGTCTGCAACATCAATTCCGACGACATTACGGACCGCATATGGATTGCGCTTGCGAACCGCGTGAAGGAATTGCAGGAAGACGAATCGGTGGACGGCATCGTGATAACGCACGGTACCGACACGATGGACGAGACCGCGTACTTTTTGAGCCTTGCGGTGAAGTGCGAAAAGCCCGTCATCTTTACGGGATCGATGAAACCTTCCACCGCGAAAAATCCGGACGGGCCTGCGAACCTGCTGGGCGCCGTGCGCGTGGCCGCGGGTTTTGCCGTAGATGACGACCCGCCCGAAAACTCCGTGTGGGTCTATTTTGCGGGAAGCCTTTTCGATGCGCGAAACGTGCAGAAGTGCAGTGCCAGCGCGCTCGATGCCATGGGGGTCGATGCGGCGGGCGATGGCTCGGACTTGAACGCCCCGAGGGAGAAGAACTTCTTCGACGTTTCGAAACTGGAATGCCTCCCGCGGGTGAACGTGGTGTATTTCTCCGTGGATGCGAACCCGAAGGTGCTGGAATATGCCGCATGCGTGTCCGACGGCCTCGTGATTGCGGGGGCGGGCTCGGGCGAGTTCAGCAAGGCGTGGGCGGAAAAACTTGAGGCCATCGATATCCCGGTGGTCATTGCCAGCCGGACGAACCACGGGAACGTCACGCTCAACGAAACGCTTGCTCCCGGGCGGATTTGTGCGGGCACGCTAGCCCCGCAGAAGGCGGCAGTACTTTTGCGATTGTGCCTGACGGTTTCGGAAAACCCGAGGGTCATCAAGAAGTTCTTTGCGAATGCCTGAAGTCCGCGGCCACGAAGCTTTTGAGAAAGTATATTATGCGCAATTTTTTTGAAAAGGCGCGGACTTCTCGGAGATGAAATGTGCGGTTTTTCGAAAAAGTGAAGGATGCGTGGATTTTGCGGCTTTTATAAATTCGGAAATGAACAATTACAAAAATAATTTATTTGATATTTTGTGTATAAAGTAATTTTAAGGAATAGAATAAAATGAAGTTTTTGATTCAGCGCGTGACGGAGGCTGCGGTCGATATCGCGGGCGAGACCGTCGGTAAAATCGGGAAGGGCTACTTGGTGTTGATTGGAGTGGGGGAAGGCGATACGCGCGAAATCGCCGACCGCTTCATAAGGAAAATGCTTGCGTTGCGTATCTTTGCCGACGAAAATGGCAAGACGAACCTCTCCATCAACGATGTGGGCGGATCGCTCCTGCTGGTCTCTCAGTTCACGCTGTACGCGGATTGCCACAAGGGTAACCGCCCGACGTTCAACGGAGCGGGGAACCCTGCGCTTGCGAACGAATTGTACGAATACATCATCGCCGAATGCAAAAAGGAAATCGCCGTCGTGGAAACGGGCCGTTTTGGCGCCGACATGAAGGTGAGCCTCGTGAACGACGGCCCCTTCACCATAATGCTCGATTGACGCCTGCTGCGCGGGTTGCCTTTGCGGGCTCATAAATGTATATTGCCAATATGCGATTTTTGCAAAATAGGATGAGTCTTGCCGGCACATGTGCCGGATGCGTTTTTCTGGTTTGCCTGCTCGGGTGCCTGCTTGCGGGCTGTGCGGGCCTGCGGGACGATGCCCGCGGTAACGACGGCGATTCGGGCATGCGCGACACCCCGTGCGAGGAATGCGGGACTCGCGGTGAAATTGAACTCAAGATTACTGGCGAAAAGTTCTACCGCGAATGGAACGAGAAGGCGTATACCCGGATGGATTCCTCCGCCGTGGTCGGCGTGTTCCCGACATTGCGCGTGAAGGCGAAACGCCCCGAAGTATGCAAGATGTGCCACAGCTTCAGCGCGGACGCTTTGGATTTCGACCTCGCGCATGTGGAAGATTCCCTGTTCGTGAAGGCGTTCCCGAAAATGAAGCGCGAACTGATGCTCCCCGGGATGCGGCTTCCCGATGAGGATTCCCTGTATGTCGATTCTCTGGCGGTAAGGCTCCTGGGATCCCCCTTTGCGGACGGCAAGAAGCTCGGGGATTTTTCCCCGTGGGTGGAACGCGACGGGATAGAGCAGGCGTTCACGCGTGAAGTTCCCGCGAAATTGAAGGACCTGCTTGCGGGCATAGCTTCGCGGTACGAGGTGCGCTACGTGTCGCTCCCGCTGGTGCTCGAAGTCGAGATGGATCCGGATTTGGGCCGCAGCGGCGGGTATACGTGGAAAATTGCGTGGAGTCTCTGGGATGCGCGCTACGGCGAACTCGTTTTCCTCGTCTATTCCGAATTTACTGCCGCCACGACTGGCCGCGTCGCTCCCGAGAAGGAATGGTCCGTCCCGTTCGCTCCGCGCCTGTGGAAGATGTTCAGCACGGATATCTCCAAACTCGAAAGCCATTAAACAGTGTGTAATGTGTAATGAATAATTTCACATCTCACATTTCTGTATGGCGCTCCTGTGGAGCGCATATAGCTAGGCTCGGCCATGCCAGAGCATGAATGCTCTGTCGCGGCGCTCGCCTTTTGCTATATTCCCCCTTATGAACACACCGTTTTACGTTTTTATGAAACTCCTGCCGAAGAATGCGGCTAGCCGTGTTTTCGGCGCTTTCGTGCGTCTTCGCATTCCCCTCGTCTCGAAAATTGCGCGCAACGCCTTTGCCGCCTATTACAAGCTCGATATGGACGAGTCGGAATTCCCGCTCAAGCATTACCGCAGCATCGGCGAACTCTTTATCCGCAGGCTCAAGCCCGGCATGCGCCCTGTTGCCGATTCCGAAATCGTGAGCCCGGTCGACGGCGTGCTTTCGCAGACGGGCGTTTTCGACGAGAAGCAGGAACTCATCCAGGCGAAGGGAAAGACTTATACGCTCAAGGATTTGCTCCGCGACGAAGAAATGGCGATGCGTTTTGAAGGCGGCGTTTTCGCGACGATTTACCTCGCTCCGTTCAATTACCACCGCATCCACAGCCCGGTCAAGGGCGAACTCGTGGATGCCGCTTACTGCCCGGGAACCCTCTGGCCGGTGAACGCGGGCAGCGTGGAACGCGTCGAAGGGCTTTTCTGCATTAACGAGCGCCTCACGAGCCGCATCCGTCTGGAAGACGGTTCCGAAATTCTGGTCGTGAAGGTCGGTGCCACCAATGTCGGGCGCATCGGTGTCGTGTACAGCAAGGATCTCCTCACGAATGCGGGCATGCTCCCCAGGAATTGCAAGCGCCTCGACTGGAAGCCTTCCGAAAAATTCACGTTCGAGAAGGGCAGCGAACTCGGACGCTTCGAGATGGGCAGCACCGTGATTCTCGTCGCCGACAAGAAGATTCGCGAACGCCATCCGGACTTGTTCAAGAGCCGCCTCGGCAAAGCCGTGAAGGTGGGCGAGGCCCTGTAGGCAGATGGCTTCTGTCCGGCGTTTTATACAGGACGAACCTGCGTTGTTCAAGGCGTCGCAGGAATTCGTCGAAAAGTTCGCCGGGGTCGAAGACCCGGTCCTTTCCGTTGCCCGTAAAGCGAAGGGCTTGAATGCGCAGGTCGCCTGGACGCTCCTCGGGACGGTGCTTTTTCAGGACCGGACTTATGCCGAAATAACGCAATTGCTGGAGGCGCTCTACGAGAAGTTCCCGGACGATGCGCTGTGGAACCTTCCCGTGCCGATTGCGCCCGAAATTAACGCGGTCGTTGCCGATACCTTCGGGAGCCGCAACTGGAGCCTGTTCGAACATGTCGCGGGAATCTTCTGGAGCGTGGGGCTTTTTGTGCGCCACCATCCCGACCTTGCGCAGTGGGCGCGCGAACGCAGGCCCGAAGAAGTCTGGCGCGACCTCGGTGAAATTTACTTTATGGGCAAGAAGAGCGTGCGCCCGAAGGCCTGTGCCGCCATCTACCGCCTGTTCGCTCCCGCACCCCTCGGGCTCGGCCTGGAGTTCCGCAATGGCCGCATGCCGCCGCTCCCGCTCACGATGGGCGCGCGCCGGTTCCTTGCGATTCTCGGGCCCGCGCGCGATACCGGGCTTGCCGATATGGAACCCGAAAAGAAGCAGGCGCTTGCGAACGCGTATTTTGTGGCGCTCTGCAAGGATGAACCATACCGGAGCGCCCATGCGCTTCAGTTCTTTCTCGAATTCGGCGAGGGGGACTTCGCCTGCCGCGAGGCCACCCGCCATTGTGCCGATTGCCCGCTTTACGAGTTCTGCGACTATGCGATGCGCAGGGAGTGACCGGTTCTATGCTAAATTTTAGACGTATGCCTCACCTGCGAAAAAAATGCCTGGCCCTCTTCTGCATGGCGCTTGCCCTTTGCGGCTGCAAGCAAGAAGAAGAGCGCCCGGTAGATTACGGCGAAATCCTTTATAAGGACGTGAAGCCGATTGGCGTGCATGTGGACGAGCACCCGATGGCGGAACATGTCGCCGCCCTCATCAAGCGCATCGACTTGCGCTACCCGATGATGGTGGACGATACGCTCGACGTGTGCATCCTCGAGTTCAAGAGCGACGTTTACGCGATGGACTACTACATCAACAGCGGGCGCTTCCAGGGTATCCTCCCGATTCTGCGCGGTGCCGAAATGGAACAGAGCATCCGTTCCGATGCGCGCATCTTCATCTTTACGCACGATAGCTTCCGCCGCTACGAGAGGAGTGACCTCGAGCAGTACGTGCGCGCCTTCCCGGGCTATCACGGCGGGTTCCCGCAGGAATTCCTGAGCCTGCCGTTCGAGCACCGCGAGGCGAACAAGACCTCCATCCAGACGCGGAATTTTCTCGGGGTCAAGTCGTTCTTCCCGGTGCTGGTGCAGAGCTACCGCAATTCGAACCTGCAGTGGAATGTCGCCCGCAGTTGGGAACAGGTGGAAGAAGATGCCTTCGCCTCGTGGGCGGCGCAGCTGAAGAAGGTGAAGCCGGCCGAAATCGCGTACGACGTGGACGTGGTCTACTTTACCGCGGGCGAAGGTGTGAACGGGATGGCCTCGCGCCTTTCGGGCGGCCGCGTGGTGGTGGTGTGGGGCTACCTGAGCTGGCCCGACCTCGAACGGAAGTTCTTTGTCGCCTCGGACCGCGTTTTTGAGGCTCGTTATTAATTTTTTTATTATATTCAGAACATGGCTATTGAAAAACTTGCAGAAACTCTTTTGGAAAAACTCCGTTTCATCACCCAGGCGGAGACGGTAATCGGTAAGCCGATCCAGGCGGGTGAGTCTACGATTGTTCCCGTGAGCCGCGTCTCGGTCGGTTTCGGTTTCGGCGGTCACCAGAGCAAGGGAGACACGTCCGCCTCCGGTGGTGGAGCCTCGGTCGAACCGGTGGCGTTCCTCGTCATCAAGGGCGACGACGTGCGCATCATGCCGATTAGCAAGGATAGCTCGCTCATGTCGAAGGTCATGGACATCGTTCCCGACGTGATGAATAAGTTTTCCGGCAAAAAGGTCGACGCGGAATAAATCCGTGTCCAAAATGTAAAAATCCACACTTTTTTTTCAAAAAGTCGTTCCGGCAGTGTTTTTTTGTGTATATTCCAAATTGGAATAGAAAGAGGTACACATGAACCGTTATGACTTGGTCCTTCTGGGCCTTATCCTTGAGAAGGAGCGCAGCGGCTACGACATAATCACGGAAATCAGTAACCGTGAATTGGACCGCTGGGCGAACCTGAGCACTTCTACCGTATACAACCGACTCACGACGCTCGAAAAGAACGAGTGCATTGTCGGTCGTGCCGAACGTGACGGCAACAGGCCCGAGCGCATGGTGTTCAACATTACCGAGAAGGGTAGGGAAATACTCCGGAAAGAAGTCCTCAAGCACCTGACCGGTTTCAACGACGACCCGCGTACGCTCGGGTTTGCGTTCCTCTACGGCGCCGACCAGAAGGAGGTCATCCGCACCCTCGAAGCGCACGAACGCCGCCTGGTGCAGGAAATCGAGAACCTCGAGAGGATGATTGCCGAAGAACCGCGCCCCACGCTCTATCCGGAAGGCCCGTTCCTCAACTGCATGAGCCGCGACCACATCCTCGTGGAACTCAAGTACGTGCGCGCCGCCATCGGCATCCTGCGCGACCCCATCCGCAACAAGAAACTCGACGGCTACTTTTACATCAACTTCGGCAACCGCGATTTCGAGAATTTTAACCAGAAAGATTGATGAGTTACTAGTTCTTAGTTCCTAGTTACTAGGGATTATGGTTCAGTTCTGCTGGAAGTAATTAACTATATTTGCCGTGAAAAATGGAACTTTTTAATAATTACAGGTCTAACAACTAGTAACTGGTAACTATTAACAGCGCCGAAGGCGCAACAACTTTTAACACAACCCCTCTTACGGAGATAAAATGGCTACAAAACAGACCAAGAAGAGCGCCCCGAAGGCCGCCAAGAAGGTTGCAGCTAAGACTGCTGCCAAGTACGGCTACTTTGATGACGCCAAGAAAGAATACGTGCTCACCACTCCGGCAACCCCGATCAAGTGGTGCAACTATGTTGGTACTCTGAACTTCGGCGGTATCGTGGATACCACCGGCGGTACTCTGGTTTGCAAGGGCGACCCGGCCCTGAACCGTATCACCAAGTACATCGCCCAGATGCCTTGCTCTGACTTCAAGGCCAGCACCGTGTACATCCGCATCAAGAACGCCAAGGGTTACACCGTGTTCTCTCCGTTCGTGGTCCCGACTCTCACCAAGATGGACAAGTGGGAATGCCACGTGGGTCTTTCTTACATGCGCTGGATCGCCGAATGCTGCGGTCTCCGCACCCAGGTGACGATTTTCGTCCCGACGGGCTCCAACACTCTCCTCCAGGACATCCAGGTGACGAACCTCGGTGGTCCGGCCAAGGAAGTGGACATCATCCCGGTTTATGAATTCAGCCACTTCGAAGCCGAAAAGCAGCTCACGAATGCCGACTGGGTGCCGCAGACCATGACCCTCAAGGGCCACTGGGAAAAGGACGGCCACGTTGTGCTCGAACAGTATGCTTACATGAAGCGCGACTTCGCCGTGAACTACGTTACCGCCAACTGCAAGGTCGGTAGCTTCGACGGTGACCGCCGCGTGTTCCTCGGTGCCAACGAAATGGGCTCCTGGGCCGCTCCGCTCAGCCTCGGCAACAAGGAACTTTCCAACAGCGAATGCGACCGTGGTGACAACATCGCCGCTCTCATGATCCACGCCGGCAAGATTGCTGCGAAGAAGACCTTCCGCACCTGCACTCAGCTCGGTCAGGAACAGAGCCTCAAGGTCGCCGCCAAGGCCATCAAGAAGTATCGCAACCTGAAGAACGTCGACAAGGCTTTCGACGAACTCGCCAAGTTCTGGGAAAACTACCTCTCCACGATCCAGGTGAAGACACCGGACGTTTCCTTCAACACGATGGTGAACGTCCACAACCCGCGCCAGTGCCACACCACCAAGAACTGGAGCCGCTACCTGTCCCGATACCAGCTGGGCTACGGCACCAGCCGCGGTATCGGTTACCGTGACTCCACGCAGGACTTGATGGGCGTGATGAGC
>NZ_JAFZKX010000077.1 GCF_017551775.1 Fibrobacter sp.
ACTTCGAATCCAAGGCGACCTACGTGGCGGAGACCAGCACGGTCCAGGAGGACGGCCCCGCGTACGAGAAGGGCGACGTCATCAAGACGACCGACAACACCACGAAGACCTTCGGCTTCAAGCGGGCTAAGAGAAAATAATAGATAGAAAGCACTGGAAAACAACATGAAAATGACGTACTTGAAAAAACTGCTGACGGCATCATTTGTACTGGGAGAGTTGCTATGCGTAAACGCCATGGCACAACTCCCGGCTATCGACCGAACCGACAAAGTCCACGAACGTCGATATCTCGACTCACTGAACGTCTTCAACCGCCGCCCGATTCGCGTGAACCAAGCCGGTTTCAGACCTCAAGACAACAAGTACGCCTATGTCGCCAACCCGACGAGCATGACGTTTAAAGTTATCGATGCGAACACCCTGAGAGAGGTCGACGCAGGAAATACCACGCTCACATCCGTAGGAACGGCTCCAAAGCCGGGAATCTGGGTGAACGGTGCGTTCAACTCGATTACAAGCGTCTATGAATTCGGCAGCAAGGCAGAGACATCGAGTACCGAACAGTTGTATAAAGCAGACTTCACCGGGCTCACGGCCATTGGTGAATACTTTATCGTGAACGGGAACGACACGTCGGCCACATTCCATGTGCACCCCTCCATCTACAACGCCGTTTTCGAGAACTCCCTGAAATTCTTCGGCATCCAGCGTTGCGGTAATACAAAGTCGCATTTTCACGCTCCCTGCCACTTGAAGGATGGTTCCGCCGTCCATCACGACCTGACCGGTGGATGGCACGACTGCGGTGACCATTTCAAGGTTTCGGAAACGCTCGGCTACACTGCTTATGCGCTCGCCATGACCTACCTTGTGTACCAGGAAAAGGCAGAAGACCGCTACGGCAATTCCTACGACGACACCGTATTTACCGACGGTATCCCGGACCTCCTCTACGAAGCGAAGGTCGGTGCAGACTACATATACAAACTCTACAAGGCATCTAAAGAAGACGGACTCATTGCTCAGCACGACATGTACCATTCCATTGGTGTCGGCAGTGCAGACCACCAATTCTGGGATGTCCCCGAAAAGCAAGACGCCCAGACGCAAGATAAAGGCGGCCCCGACCGCCCCGTTGCAAAAGGTATCGGTACTGGCGCTGGCGTGTATGCCGCTGCCCTCGCCTACTTTGCCATGGGATGGTACGTTTACGACCCCGTCTACGCCGATTCCCTTATAGATGCCGCCAAAGACATCTACAAGAACGTATTGAGGTCTTACGTCTACGGTTTAGGCGGTTCGTACACGACAACCGATGGACTCCTCGGGTTCTATCCGGGTGGCACCAGCGAAACCAACATGATTGACGATGCCGCCGCAGCAGCGCTCGCCCTGTGGTACGCGACAAAGGATACAACTTACCAGTACGACCTCTACAAGAACCTAAAAATCAACGACAACTCTACGAACTACGGCTACAACAACGAACCCGATGACGCAGGCCCCTATTTCAAGGGCGGCTTCCTTGGGCTCAAAAGCGGATTTACGCCAGGTGGATGGCCCACGGACTTTGAAAACATCCATTCCTACGTGCTTTTCTCGTTCGTAAAACTCATCTTGAAGGATAAGGAAACGGCACAAGAATACAACGTAGGCGAACTTGAACGCGATACGTTGATCCAGCGTGCAACGAACTGCTTGCGCCGCCTCACGGACGACGGCTCGCAGGGTTCTAACCTTGTCTACGAAAACAGGTTTGGAAAGGTTACCTCCGACGGCCCTTACAACCTCGTTTGGACATCTAGTGACTGGGGTTTCAACCGCTACAACATGGGTGCGGCAAACGCCATCTTCATGCTTTCGGAAATCACGCAAGGTGCCGAAAAGGAAGCCTACAAGAACCTCGCCCTCGACAACATCTACTACAACCTGGGCGCAAACCCGTGGGATATATCGTTCTTGATGGGTGCAGGCGACAAAAACCTGAACCACCCGCACAACCGCGCCGCCAACCCGGACGGCTACAACGCAGGTGGCATGCCGTATGAATACAAATGCCCGAGAGGCGCTCTCATGGGCGGCGCCGCCCCGAACGCAGTATTGCTCGAAGACTGGAGCGACTACACGGCAACGGAAACCTGTATCGACTTCTCGGTGCAGTTGCTAATACCCGCCCAGAGCCTTGCGGAACCCCTCCCCATCGATGCGGAAGGCCCGCTGTTCAGCAACATTACCGGGACCCCGATTTCGAATACCGAAGCCATCGTAAGCTGGGACGCGAACGAAGTCGCCCTCGTAACCGTATTCTACAGCGAAACCCCCGACGAAAACACCACAAAGTCCGTACAGCAGACAACCGCATCGAAAGGCGGCTCAGTTATGCTCACGAACCTGGAACCGGGCAAGACCTACTACTTCTTCCTCGAAGGCATGGACACGAAGAGGAACCTGACGACCGACAACAACCACGGACAGTGGTACCAGTTTACCATGACTCCGGCCAACACGAACATCAGCGGAGTGACCATCTGCCAGGTCGACCACAGGAGCGCAAAGATTTACTGGTGGTCTAGCGACCGCATGAACGGCATCGTGAACTACGGAACGTCAAGCGGCAACTATTCTGACGCAAAGGCGGCAGAAGGCGGCGCGGTACTCTTCCACGAAGCTACCCTCACCGACCTGCGTGCTGGAACTACGTACTACTTCACCGTTTCTTCGGGTGCGAAAACCTCGGAAGAATTCTCCTTCACTACGGAAGCGTACGCCACCTATGCTAACCTCGACATATACCTGAAGCCGAGTTCCTACGGTTCCGAAGCAAGCTGCAGCGCATGGCAAGACTGTCACGCATTTATCATGTCTATCACCAACAACGACACCATTCCCTTTGAAGATTTCGAAGTACGCCTGTATCTAAATAATGAAAACCTTGCCGCTCTCGGAAATGCTCATCAAAATTTCGGCGGCGATGGACAAATGGGCAAGCCCATCAACATAACGTTTGGCAGTTCACAACCCGACGGCTTTGGTGGATACTATCTGCCCATTAACGTAAAAGGCGTTGTAGAAGTCTCCGGACAGTTGATAATTCAAGTCATATTCCATGATTACAATCCCTCTGTCAAAACAGTCACCTTCAAGGAAATCGAGAATTCTTGGTCTCTGCGGCCCCACACCGCAGAAACTGATCCCGAGTATTTTAAAGGCATCGACTTGACGCAAGCCCCGTTCTTCAAAGGATCGGAAACCACGTTCGTCGAGCACAACTCCAATGGAACTAAAGTCGTAGCCTTCACCAGGGATCCCTACATCGCCGTCTTCTACCATGGCAAGCACATCTATGGCTACACCCCGGACTACACGCCCGAAACGGGCCCGCAGGTAAGCCGCACGGTTGCCCTCACTTTCGACAAACCGTTCAAGACGCCTTTCTACTCGGTTGAACAAGAAGTGTACGAAGCCAAGTACAGCGGTTCGAGCAAGGTATCCCCGATGGGTATACTCGACGACTTCGAAATGAACGGGAATTCATACTTCGACAAGACCATGTACTTCCCCGACACGCGCAAGGATTCGCTCTTGTTCCTACACGACACGACGCTTTCTTACGGCAACAACTACATGGAATGGGTCAGCTGGCACAACCATGCGGCAAACAAGTCTGGCAGCTACGACTGTGCCTGTGCCGTCGTCCGCAGCAATGTGGAAGTCGACACGATCATGACGCCGCCCGAAATCCGTATTCTCTCGTTCACGGTAGATACCGTGCGCGTCTATACGGGAAGAATGGCCGAAGTGCATCTGCAATTGCTCGATTCGAACAGGGTTCTGCTCAACACGGACCCGCTGACCGTGCTGCTCTCGTCTGAATCTGGTTTGGCCAAGTTCTATACTTCGGCGACATCGACCATCCCCGTCGACAAGATTGACATCATCAACGGTAAAGCCGTGTTCTATGTCAGTTCCGACAGGGCGACAACCACCATACTCAAGGCAACCGGCACAAATACCTCCAAGGTCAACTATGTCCCCGCGAAAGCAGTGCTCATCATCGAAGATCTGCCGCCCTGGCCCATCATCGACGTAGCCAAGATGGTCGACACCGACTGCGACGACATTCCTGACGCCTTCGAGATAAAGCTTTCGAACGAATACATAGCGGCAGAAAACCAGTCGTTCAATTCCATCAAGTACGTGTACGGTAACGACACCATCACGAGCACCAAGGTCATTTCGCAAAACGGCAGGGACCTGGTCGTCGGAGCGAACCTCACGGGCGCCACCATGAATACGAACCCCGAAGGAAGCATCACGCTCGTGAGCAACACCAAGGAAGGCAAGAAGGAATCCGCGGACTTCTATACCGATGGCATCCCGCCCACGCTCGTATCCGTTTCCGTACTTGAAAAGCTCCCGGATGCCACAAGCGACTTCGTCTACATCCAGTTCAGCGAACCCGTGAAGGAACCCTCTCCCGAATGGCCGCTGCGTCTGAATTCGACCGATGTCGCAGTCCACGTGAAGGGCGTTAAGCTCTACAACGAGGCACACAACATTTGGGAATTCGAAATCGACTTCGATGCGGGCGGAGGCTCCCTCGTCGCAGAAGGCATGAAGGCCGAACTCGCCCCGACCGCGACCATCAAGGACCTCGCCGGAAACGGCATCGGACCTTGCGCTCCGAAGGTCGTGGACGTGCTCCTGAAGATTCGCCCGATCCCGATGACCTACGCAAGCATCTCGGACAAGGATGAAGACGGCCTTGCCGAACATATCGAAATCAAGTTCGCGCAAGCAGTCGACACGAAGCACTACCCGGATTCTATTTCCATCATATTCGGTAGCGCCATGCCCGAAACCCTCACTGTACACAAGTCGCAGTTCCAGCTGAACGCCGACCAGATGTCCAGTTCGTTCGACCTTCCCGTACCGTTCTCGCTGGGCAACACCAACGGCAATTACGAAGGTACCCTGAACGGCAAGGACCTCGTTGGCGCAGGCCTCGTTATCGAGCACCTGGGCGACGGTGCGGCCTACGAATCTGAATCTTCGATTGCCGAAGACCTCGCGGGCCCCGTATTCACATCGGCGACCCTGGTCTCGTCGACATACGAAGTGCTCACCGTCTATATAAGCGAACCTGTCAACGTCATAGATTCCCTCGCTATCCTCTATGTTCGTGAGCGCAGCAACCTGAACATCAGCAAGATGGATATCAACATGTGGAGTCTTTCTAACGGAAAGACCACCCTCAACGCTCTCTTCGACCACGAAGCCACAGCCGCTGTCATGGAAGGCGACCGCATCAACCTCGCTCCGAAGACAGCCAGTGCGTTTGCCGACTTGAGCGGCAACATGCCGGCGGATAACAACCCCATGGTCACCATCGGTGGCGACACCAAGCCGAAGATCAAGTTCGATATCCACCTGCAGACCCCGGTGACGACCGTTTCGGCATCCACCCCGTCTCTCAACCCGAGCAACAAGACAATCAACCTCTACATCGTGAACCCGGCCACCCACAAGCTCGACCGCATCGAGGGAGAGAATGTCGTGCAGACGGGAATCGATACCTTGACAACGCCGCTCAACGGTGTCGTATGGACCATGGACCTGACCGTCCCGCGTGGCGGTGCCCTGAACCAGCCCGCCTACTGGAGAAGCCTCAAGGTGAAGTACAGCATTCCTATCTACACGAACATGGGTAGCTTCGTGAACCGTATTTCCGGCAATTTCGTCGTAAATTCCGATACTTACTATTCGACGAACAACAAGGTGACGTTCTTCGTCGAATGGGTCAACGCGCCCAAGGGCGGAGTACGGTCGAAACAGGGCAGGGCTGTCGGCACTGGCGCCTATATCTACAAGGCCGAACTGGATTGCAAGTTCCTGCCCAACCCCAACCTCGACCAGGAAACAAAGGAACGTTTCGATTCCTCTGATTCCTACGAAAAGACGGAAACATTCGGAATCAGACGTTCGAAGTAAAACTTAGGGCAAAATTCTCAGTCCCGCTGAAAGCGGGACTTTTCTTTTCAGGATTTTTTTATATAAGTTTCTAGAAGATATGCAAGAGATTCTGTATTCCAATTCGCCTATCTCGACGGCCCTTTCTGCGTGGGCTCTTCTGCTCACGTTTTTGCTTCCCTATATTCTGGGGAAAAAGACCGGGATAAGGCAGTTTCCAAAAGCCATCTACCAGCTGATGCTCATCTGCATCTACTGGAACACGCTGAGCCTTGTCGGAAACCTGTTCTTCAGCGGTCCCGATTTCGGGAACTCGGCAAAAATCATTTTCGGCCTGCAGGCGCTCGCTTGGATCCAGACCGGTAACGCCATCTACCACATCGCCGAACACGCGCTCCATTTCAGGCGTTTGAACTTCTGGAGGCTGCTGAATGCCATCAGCGTTCTCAACGTCTTTGCCGTCACGCTCATATTCTGTGTGAAGGAAACCATAATTACCGAATTCCAGGTATTCGGCTACATGCCCTTCCAGGACCACCCCTTCTTCAAGATTTATTCCATACTGTTCCTCATCTATGTGTTCCCCGAGCTTCTCCTCACCATATACAAGCTTTTGAGCATGACGTTGCAGACCGGAGACAAGGATGCCGCGCAGATAAACCTCTACATGGCAGGGACCTTCATCTTCTTTACCATGCTGGCGTTCCTCTTCGACTTCATCATACCGATTTCCAGCGACTTCAACATCAACGGAAGGCACCCCATATTCCTGCAATGGCACCAATACGCCACGATATTCCTCGCCATTCTGTGCGGGCAGTATTTCACCTCGATTTCGTTCAAGAATAAAGGTTCCCACTGGCTCATGAAGAGCCTGTTCAACCAGCTGAGCGACTGCGTGTTCACGTTCCAGTCCGACGGCAAGATCAGCATGAGCAACCCCGCCGCGCAGCTCCTGTTCCGCAAGTCGGGTAGCGAAATGAAAATGCACCACATCCGCGATTTTATTCCGAACCTGAAATTCGAAAACGAAATCCTCATGGAAAACATGAAGGTGCAAATCAACGACGAGCTGCATTCCTTCTGCGTATCGCTGTTCAAGTACCGCACCACGCTCACCACGTACATGTGGCTCCTGCTCCTGAGCGACCAGACGAACTCGCTGTTCTACCAGCAACGCATCAAGACGCTCAACCGCCAGTTCGCCGACTACAAGAAGGACCTCATCCGCTACCAAGACCGCCTCGACAACTCCGAAAAGAAATTCAAGGAACAGAGCAACTTTAGTTCGACGCTCATCAACGCGCTCCCGTTCCAGTTCTGGTCCAAGAACGAACAGGGCGTGTACACGACGCAGAACATCATGGACATCAAAAACCGCGGAAACCTCATTCAGACGACGGACAATTCCGAGTCCATCACGGACCGCGAAAAGCAGGCGCGCAACAGCGGCGTTTCGAACATCTGCACCACCTACGAAAACGACCGTCACGAAAAGATTTCCGAAGACGAAGCCAACAACCTCATCTTCAACAACAAGACCGTATTCATTTACAACGAGCAGTTCATCCCTATTATCGCGGAAAAGAAGCCGTACAAGATCATCGGGCTGAAGCAGGACATCACCGAGCAGAAGCGCCTCGAAAGGGAACGCGACCTCCTGAGCGAACAGAAGCGCATCCATTCGCGCCTCGAAGACCTGGGAACGATGCTCGGCGGTTTCGCTCACGACTACAAGAACAGTATCGGGGCGCAAATCGGATTCTGCGAACTTGCGCAGGAAACCCTCCAGAGCGTTCCGACCGACGACATTCCCGAAAAGAAGGCGAAGACCATCGCGAGAGCGGCCGACCTCATCAGCGAAGCGAACAAGGCCGCGAACAAGGCGAAGGATTCCGTGAACCAGCTCTTGAGCGCCATCCGAAACGAAGCCTCCATAGCCCCGAAGCCGATGGTGTTCTCTCCGTTCCTGATTATCGAGGATGTCGTGAAGAAGGTGCAGCTAACGCTCCCCTCGAACATCCACATCTCGACCGAAGAAATCGACAAGGACCTGAAGATAAAGTGCCTACCGGCGGCCCTGGACAGGATTTTGAGCAACCTCGCGAACAACGCCATATTCGCCATGAAGGAAACCGGCGGTACGCTTACGTTCAAGCTCGAGCGCACCGAACTGGAAAAGAAGCTCGTCCTCCCCTTCTCCGAGACCATCGAACCGGGAGTTTATGCGAAATTCACCATCGCCGACACGGGTACCGGAATCGACTCGGGAACCCTGGAACGCATTTTCTCGCCGTTTTTCACCACAAAAGCGCCCGGAGAAGGGCTTGGTTTGGGCCTGACATCGGCCCTAAGGCTGCTAAAAGACAGTAATGCGCATTTCACCGTGCACACAACCCTCGGTGAAGGCACTCAATTTAATCTATATTGGGATTTAGCAACCGAAAAAACGGAGGATGCATAATGGCCACTATCTTGATTATTGATGACGACGAACAGTTCAACTTGATGATGAAGACCGCCCTTGAAGTCAAGGGTTACGAAGTGGAAACGGCAAGCAACGGCAGAGAGGCAAAGGCCCTCTACCAGAACAAGAAGTACGATGTCATCGTTACCGACATCATCATGCCGGACGTGGATGGCTATGAAGTCATTTTGGACCTTCGCCGCATGGGTATGAGCGACAGGACCATCGCCGTGAGTGCAGGCGGCCGTACCGCAGCGGACGACTACCTGTTGACGGCAAAGCACTTCGATGTGGCTGTCACGTTCAACAAGCCCATCGATATCCAGCAGTTCCGCGAAAAGGTTGATGAAATCATCAAGAACCATCAGTAATTCATGCCGATGAACATACTGATTGCTGATTCCGACAAGGACTTTATCAGCGACATTCGACGTTCCTGGGCCTTGGACGATACGGAGCTCTCGCTCTGTAACGACAAGGACAAATTGATGCCCCTGGTAAAAAACAGTTCGATAGACCTCGCTTTTATCGAAGTTCCGTTTCTTACCTTCGACAACATGGATCTTGTCAGTTTTTTAAAAGAAAAAGACCCGAACATCGAGATTTTCATCCTTTGCGACAATAAGAACTGGCCGGGCGCCACCAGCGCCATCAACCGCGGGGCAAACAGCTTCTTGATGAAGCCGATAACGGTCAATCAGCTCGAAGACACCGCGAAGAAAATCCAGACATTAAGGCAGAACAAGTCCACACACCAGCTGATGGAATCGCAGGTGCTGGACAGCCTCTTGGGCGACACGCCCGAGATGAGGAAGATTCTCAAGACAGTTTACAAGATTGCCCCCACGACGAGCACCGTGCTCATCACCGGCGAATCCGGTTCGGGCAAGGAATTCCTCGCAAATGTAATACACCGCTACAGCCAGCGCGCCGCCGAACCGTTTATCGCGGTCAACTGCGGGGCCATACCGGAAAATCTGGTCGAAAGCGAACTCTTCGGTGCGAAGAAAGGTTCGTACACGGGTTCTACGGCCGACAAGAAGGGCCTGTTCGAGGCGGCAAACCGGGGAACGCTGTTCCTGGACGAAGTCGGCGAACTCTCGCCCGCGACGCAGGTGAAACTGTTAAGATTCTTACAAAGCCACGAAATCAGGCGCGTGGGTGAAACCGAGGCGCGTTACCTCGACATCCGCATCATCGCGGCGACGAACCGCGACCTGCAGGCGTCCATGCTCAAGGGCGAATTCCGCGAAGACCTTTTCTACCGTCTCAACACGTTCCACCTGACGCTCCCGCCACTGCGCGAACGCAAGCCCGTGATTCCCACGCTTATCCGCTACTTCATCTTGAAGTACAAGGAAACCCACGGGAAGGACATCATCAACGTGGAACCAGCGGCGCAGTACGCGCTCGCGAAATACCCCTACCCGGGCAACATCCGCGAACTCGAGAACATCATCGAGCATGCGATTGTGCTCTCGGAAGGCGGTATACTGCGACTCGAGGATCTGCCCGAAAACGTGCAGGAAGAAGCCCGCGAAAAGACGGTCGCCATCCCGCATATCCGGGAAAGCCAGTCCGAGACGCACCTGCTCCCGGGATTAGAGACCGGCAACGTGGATGTACCCGCGAAGGCGCCTAGCGAACCTGCGGAAAGCGACGACATCATCTCGCTCGAAGAAATGGAACGCAGGCACATTCTGCATGCGCTGGGCGTCTGCAAGAACAACAAGACCGAAGTCTGCAAGCGGCTCGGAATCAGCCGCGCCACCCTCTGGAGAAAGTTGAAGGAACTCAAGATCCAGATGGACGGCGAAGAAGACTAAGGCAAAAACTTTATCGAAGAACAGCACATGATGCGCATCAACAAGTTCATATCCCTTTGCGGAATCGCGAGCCGTCGCGCCGCAGACGCCCTTGTACAGGAAGGACGCGTGCAGGTGAACGGCGAAACCATCACCGACATGGGACACCAGGTCGACGAAAACGCAGACGACGTCAAGGTCGACGGGAAGACGGCGAAGCTCCCGAAGAAGACGAAAGTCATCATGTTCCACAAGCCCGCAGGATGCGTGTGCACCAAGGACGACCCGCAGGGACGACGCACCGTATACGACTACCTGCCGCCGGGATACGCCTTCTTCAAGTACGTGGGAAGGCTCGACCTGCAGAGCCGCGGGCTCCTGCTGTTTACCGACGACGGGGAACTGCTGCACCGGCTCACGCACCCGAGCTACGAGATTCCGCGCAGTTACTACGTGTGGACGACGCGCCAGCTTAGCGAAGCCGCCGCCCAGAAACTCGTGGACGGAGTCGACATCCGCGACCCCGAAGACCCGGACGCCGAAGAAGAAATCGCATTCGCGACCGACGTGTATCTCGAAAACGGATTCGCCGAACTCGTGCTCATCGAGGGCAAGAACCGCGAAATCCGCCGCATGATGCGCGCCGTCGGTTACGAGATCCGAGACCTGAAGCGCGTGAGTTACAGCCATATCCAGCTGGGCGATTTGCCCGCGGGTGAATTCCGCGAACTCACCGCCGACGAATTGAACAAGCTGCGCCAAGCGGTACACCTGTAAGCGGCTTCGCCGCAGTAACTAGTTCCGAGTTACTAGTTACTAGCGTTGCCGACACCAAAATGCTTCTTGATAAAAGAAATTCTAGTAACTACTAACTAACAACTATTATGTCCCGAACTCTTTACATAGGTGATGTCCACGGCTGCGCAGATGAACTCGAGCGCATCATAGACGCATTCGGCTTTGTACGCGGGAAAGATACTTTATACCAAACCGGCGATATCATCAACAAGGGTCCCGACATGATGCGGGCCATGCGTACCGTCATCGACCTCGGAATCCTTACCGTACGCGGGAACCACGAAGAGCATTTGATCCGTTCGATGGAAAACCCCGAAAGCACTTGGACCGAAAAGCAGCGCAAGCGTTTCAAGGCGCTCCCCCTGGAAGACTGGGAATTCATCCGCGACACCGTGAAGCAGTGGCCCCTCTGGCGCGACACCCCGCACGCGCTCCTCGTGCACGCAGGCCTCGAACCAGGCAAAAAACGCCTCGAGGACATGAGCCCCGAAGTATTGCTTTCCATCCGCAAGTGGAATGACAGGCCGTGGTTCGAACAAGTTAAATGGGAAAAGACAGTCGTGTTCGGGCACTGGGCCAAGAAGGGGTTCGTGAATATTCCCGGATTTATCGGGCTCGACTCGGGATGCGTCTACGGCAAATGCCTTACCGCATGGTGCCCCGAAGAAGACAAGTTCTACACGGTGCCCGCCGCCCGCGAATACACGCCGGTCAAGGACAAGGCGAAGGAATCCGAAGGCGCCCCCTGCAAGGTCGTCGGCGACAACAGCCCCTCCTCCGTCCCTCCCAAGACATTCGACGAAATCAAATCGCGCATCGAAAGCGGGGACATCGCCCCTGCCAAGAATTCGCCCGAAGACGACGCCATCCGCAAGGCAAGCCCTTCCATTGCCGCAGAATGGGCTGGCTACTAAAAAAAATCCGAGGTTACAATGAAACGACTGCTCATCATCTTGGCGTTGTTCTTCACGGCCCACAGCGCATTTGCCGAAGACGAATGGCCGCGCAGATTTTTCTTCAGTGCGGGTTTCGGCATGTTCGCAAGCACTGGCGACATGAACGAACGCGTGCTTTCGATGAAGGACACCTCGGGCAGGACGCAGAAAATCTATCCGCCCGACCTCGGTGTATTTGCCAGCCCCGACTTCACCATCGGCGTGAACGTTCGCGAATTCACCATCGCGTTCAATTTCCAGATCTGGAGTTCAGAACAGAAAATTTACGGATATCCCGATGAATCGGTCAAAGGCAACAGCCTTTACTGGCGAGCCAGCACAGAATTCATGTACAATTTCTTCTGGCCCGAAGATTTCCAGGTTGGCGTCGGCGCGGCGTATTCCTACACCACGCTTACCACGGAAAATACGGCATACATCGATGGCGAAGCCAGCGAATCCGAATTCATGGGCTCTTCCATCGGACTTATCGCGAATGTCAAATATTACATTTTAGACCACCTGGCCATCGTCCCGTATATCAAAATTTACGAGAACTGGTTCAAGAATGTTTACACCGAAGCAAGCGAACTCTGCGATCTCGATTCGTACATGTGGCAGACCTTCTTCTTCGCCGGCGTAACCTTGCAGTTCCGCTTCTAGGGCTTGGCCCGTCCCCCCGATTTTCTATATTTGGCAGCGTATGAAAACGCTTGCCAAACTCACATTCGCATTTCTGTTAGGGGCCACTTCTTTCGCGACCGCAATGGACGAAAAAGGCTGGGCCTCCATATACGAAGCACTCGCCGCCTTCGAAGACAGGCCTGGTGTCGTCGGCGCCCCCTTTAACCGTCCCGGTTACGTGAAGCCCATCATCGACAACCTGGGCAACGTGCTGAACAGCAACTGGTACGTGAGCGCGAACGTGCCGCAAAGCCTCGCATTCGAATTCGGCCTGCCCGTGGCGCTCATTCCCATCAACAGCGAAGACCGCACCTTCACGGAATACAATATTCTCGGCCAGCCGAGCGAAGTCCCGACAATCTTCGGCGGCAAATGGGACCCGATTACCGATCCCGCCGGCCAGAACATCTACGGTAACGAGACCCTGAACGGGCTCAGCGTATTTAGCTATCCCTACCTGCAGCTGGGCGTGAGCATGTTCCATGCGAGAATCGTGCTCCGCGGAATGTGGCTCCCCCCGATCAGCGAACTGCGCGGATTCAGCCTAATCGGTTTCGGCCTGCAGTACAGTTTCGGCAGATGGTTCCAGTACATGCTCCCGAAGGCGGCGCAAGGGCTTGACGTGAGCCTCGTTTTCGGCTACAACTCCAGCAGCATCAGCTACAGACCCAAGGATTACACCGGACAGCTCAACCTTGACGTGGGCGCAACGACATTCGACGTGGTCATCGGTTACAAGCCGTTCAACTTCTTCGAAGTCATGATGACGCTCGGATACCAGTCCGCGACGATGAAGTCCTCCGGTCACCTCGAACAGGAAGCCAATCCGAACATGTACATCAACCCGAACATTTCGGTTGATGGAAATTGCGGATTCAAGTTCGGCCTCGCGCTCGCATTCCAGCTCGGCAAGACATACCACCCGGTCGTCAGTTTCGATTATGCGGGCAAGTCGAGCTTCACAACGAACGTGATTTACCTGCGCCAGCAATTCGGCGAAGACAAGACTCCCGACGAAATCGCGAAGGACAAGGGCTACGTGCGCGGCGCGAAGAAAGAAGAAAGCAACGCCGCCGTGGAACAAGCGAACCAGGAAGCCCAGCAGGAACTAGACCAGGAAACGGAACAGCCCGCAGAAGAATCTGCCGCAGACGAACCTGCCACAGACGACACATCGGCTGAAACCGAATCCGAAGATGAAATTGAATAACCACATTATCATTGACCATTAACCAGAAACTAATGACCAATGACCAAAAAGAAGGCATAACATGATTACATTCCTTATCGGTATCGCGATTCTTATCGGCGGATACTTTACCTACGGAAAGTTTGTCGAACATGTCTTCGGCCCTGACGACCGCAAGACTCCGGCAATCGCAAACCCGGACGGCGTTGACCGCGTCCCGATGAAGCACTGGAAGAACATGCTCATCCAGCTTCTGAACATCGCGGGCATCGGGCCCGTCATCGGCGTGATTCTCGGCATCAAGTTCGGAGCAATCGTCTTCATCATCCTCCCGCTGGGCAACGTGCTCGGCGGTGCGGTGCACGACTACTTCAGCGGCATGATCAGCATGCGCAACAACGGCTACAACGTGCCCGCGCTCTCGCAGAAGTTCCTCGGCAAGGTTCCCTCGAAAATCGTGATCGCGCTCATCTCGGTCGCGCTCATCCTCGTGGGCGCCGTATTCACGAACACGCCCGCGCAGCTCGTGAACACGCCCATCATCGCAGGTTCCGCAGTATCGCCCACGCTGTTCTGGATTGCGGTCGCCGTGATTTTCGCCTACTACTTCACCAGCACATTCTTCCCCATCGACAAGGTCATCGGGCGCATCTACCCGATTTTCGGCGGGATGCTCATCCTCGCCTCCCTCGGCATCATGATCGGCATCGCCCCGAACCTGAACGTCCTTGACGAAATCAACCTCTCCGACATCGCCTCGAACTTCACGCAGCATCCGGGTCACCAGCCCATTATCCCGATGCTCTTCGTGACAATCGCCTGCGGCATCATCAGCGGTTTCCACAGCACGCAGAGTCCGCTCGTCGCCCGCACCGAAGTGACCGAGAAGACCGGCCGCCAGACGTTCTACGGCATGATGATTATCGAAGGCCTCATCGGCATGATCTGGGCAGCCGGCGGCATGTTCATCTACCACATGCAACCCGAACTCATGACAGCCGGCGGCGTGAAAGTCTTGAGCGTTCTCGTCTCGACGGTCATCCCGTTCGCCCCGATTTCCGTTCTCGTCGTGGTGGGTGTCATCATCCTCGCGATTACGAGCGGTGACACGAGCCTCAGGAGCCTGCGCCTCACTATCGCGGAACTCTTCGGCATCGACCAGGCCGACCCGAAAAAGCGCCTGCTGCTCACCGTCCCGATGTTCACCATCTGCCTTGCCATCATCTTCTGGAGCAACCTCAACCCGCAGGGCTTCAACATCCTGTGGAACTACTTCAGCTGGAGCAACCAGCTCATGGCGGTTTGCAGCCTGTGCGTCGCAACCGTTTACCTCCGCAGCAAGGGCAAGAACTTCTGGATTACGCTTTTCCCGTGCCTGTTCATGTCGTTCATCTGCCTCGCCTACATCCTTTGGGTGAGCCCCGAGAACCTGAAGGGCGCCCCTGTCGGATTCGGCCTCAACTACAACCTGGCGCTCGTACTCGCCGCCATCGGTGCGGTCGTACTCGTCACGTTCCTTTGCCTGCGCGGCAAGAAACTTTCGAACGACAAGTCCTTCAACCCTGACAAGTGGTAAAACTCGAAGGCACCATAAAAAACGTCACCTTCCACAGCGCCGACAGCGGCTTCTCCGTATTGCGCGTTAACGTGGAAGGCGAAAGAGCCCCCGTCGTGGTGACGGGGACTTTTCCCGATTTAGGGTCCGGCGAAAAACTGCAGATGGAAGGCGACTGGGGCAACCACCCCAAATACGGTCGGCAGTTCAAATGCACCTCGTTCAAGGTCTGCGCCCCGCAAGACGAGAACATCACCGAATACCTCGCCTCCGGACTTTTCAAGGGAATCGGCCCCAAGACGGCGGAAGCCATCGTGAAGGTATTCGGCGAAGATACCGCCGACATTCTCGACAACCATCCCGACATTTTCCGCAAGGCTAAAATCAAGGGCATTACCGCCAAGAAGATTGAGGCCTTCCTCGCCGCCTGGCAACTGAACCGCCACAGCAGGGAAACGATGCTGTTCCTGTACGGCCACGGCATCGCGGGCAGCGTCGCGAAGAAACTGTGGAACCAGTTCGGGCAAGAAACCATCGTGCGCATTTCCGAGAACCCCTACCTGCTCTGCGAAGAAATCTGGGGCATCGGATTTCTGAAGGCGGACGAAATCGCGATGAAGGTGGGAATCCCGAAGGATAGCCCCAAGCGCCTGCAATCCGCCCTCCTGTACGTACTGCAGGAATCAAGTTTCAACGAAGGGCACGTGTTCCTCCCCAAGGACATCCTCCTCGAAAAAACGTTCCGGATTCTGCGCATCCCGATGGAAGACGACGACGCCGTCTACGGGCTCATCCAACAATTCGACCACCTGTGCGAACGCGAACGCATCAAGCGGATAGACGACGACTGCTTTTACCCGCCGCTGTTCCGCGCCGAGCAGAGCATTGCAGACAACATTCTTTACCGGCTGGCGGGCAATGCGCTCCCGACCGCAGGCTTCGAACGCGCGCTCATGGACTGGGAACACGAGCACAAGTTCGCGTTTGACCCCATGCAAAGGAAAGCCATCGAGATGGCGCTCGCTTACCGCATATCCATTATCACGGGCGGCCCCGGTACCGGTAAGACGACCATTTTGAAAGGCATACTCCACCTCGCGCAGAAGATGGACGAAAGCGTATTCCTCGCCGCCCCCACGGGCCGTGCAGCCAAGCGCATGAGCGACCTCTGCGGAATAAAGGCGCGCACCATCCACCGCATGCTCGAGATGGACCCCGCGACAAAGAAATTCAACCGCAACGTCGAGAACAAGCTCCCCTGCGACCTGCTCATCATCGACGAGTTCAGCATGGTCGACACTTGGCTTGCCGCGGCGCTATTCGAAGCGATACACGCCAAGACGCGCATCGTGCTCGTGGGAGATGCGGACCAGCTTCCAAGTGTCGGGCCCGGAAACGTGTTGAACGACCTCATCCGCTGTCCGAGAATCCCGACGACGCGCCTGCAGCACATATTCCGGCAGGCCGGCGGGAACGACATCGCCGACAAGGCATCGAAGATAAACCAGGGAATCGTCCCCTCGCCCATCGACGGCCCGAACTTTCACTTTATCCCGTTCGAGGAACCCGAGCAGGCGAAAGGCATCCTTCGCGAACTCCTGGAAAAAGGCGTGCGCTCCAAGCTCGATATCGACCAGAAGACCGACCTGCAGATCCTCACTCCCATGCGCAAGGGCCCCCTCGGCATATTCGAGCTCAACAACTTCTTGCAAGAACTGCAGAACCCGGGCAAAAGCCGCCACAGGATTATGGGCGTTCCCTGGAGCGACGGCGACAAGGTGATGCAGATAAAGAACAACTACGACAAGAACGTGTTCAACGGCGACGTGGGCATCATCTTCAAGGTGCGCAAGGACGACGACAAGGTTACCGTATTCTACGACGACAAGACGGTCGAGTACGAGGGCGACGAACTGGAACAGCTCACCCTCGCCTATGCGAGCACCATCCACAAGAGCCAGGGAAGCGAGTATCCGGCAGTCATCGTGATTCTCGATTCGAGCCACTACATGATGCTCCAGAGGAACCTCGTCTACACGGCGATAACCCGCGCCAAGGGCCATGTGTGGGTACTTTCGGCCCCGGGGGCTTTCGCCACCGCGGTACGCAATACCAGGAGCGTTCGCCGGTTTACCCGCCTCACCGAAAGGCTCGGATAGGCTTCCGCGCAGGAGCGTTTCATAAAAAGGGCAAAAACGAGTAATTTAGGCTGTATGTTTCCGAAATTTCGCAGTTTTTTGTTCAAAACCTTTGCTTTTTAGCTTATTTTTGATTATTTTCAAGAAAAACAGATTAGAGGTACTCTCATGAACTTCAAAAAGATTATTCTCGGCTCAGTACTCGCGGCCGCATCCTTTGCATACATCGCCTGTGGTCCTGACAATGGATCCGGCCCTGACGAACCGGGCAAAGAAACCCCTCCCGGTCCCCAAATTGATCTTCCCAAAGAATCAGCTTATTCCCCGGTTGTAGTCAACGGCCTCAAGATTACCGTGATGTCCGGCACCGAAGGCATGCGCGGCTCCCTCGGCGGAGTCATCAAGCTCGATCCCGAATTTGTTGACCCGGAAACCGAATACACGGCCAATGTCAAGACCACTATCGACAGCGTGAGTTTCGCTGTGGGCAAGGTGATTGACGGAAAGCCCTACCAGGAAAAGGTGAACATCAACCTTGACGGCGTCGTTTTCCCGAACGAGATGGTTTCCTTCTCGCAGAAGTATCTTGAATTCAAGCAGCTTAGCTCCTGTGGCGAATTCCAGCTCTACATCTCCATCTTTGCCAGCAGCAAGGAAGAAGGCGAGAAAACCACGAAGTACACGACCGTCATCGACACGCTCAAGTTCGTTCGTCCGGAAGCGGAATGCGCCGCCGCCCAGCCTGTTGAATCCTCTTCTTCTGTCGCCCAGGTCTGCACTCCGGTCACGGCCTACGAAGACACGCTTTCCAACAGCATGGGCACAAGCAAGAGCGCAATCAACTTCGCAACCGGCCTTGCCGACAATCCGCACATCACTATCAAGATTGCGAATGAATCTGCGACCATCATTCCGGGCGCTGGCGTGAGTGTCTTTGAAGAAAGCGCTCAGACCACCGGTCTCCTGCCGACAAAGACTCCTCTTTGCCGCGAAGACTTCAAGAAGTCCAACTTCAATTTCGAAGATGAACTGACCAGCGGTCTGTGGCTCGCAGTCGTCACTGCCGACGGCACGCTCTACCCGATGATGGTCCGCAAGGCCATGTTTGAGTCGGCCACCAAGGGCACCGTGACTATCGTTTACTACAAGTAATCGCTAGCCAAAACCTTTATCGAGCCTTCCCCCCGCGGGAAGGCTTTTTGCGACCGCTCGTTCGTCGTCTCGGGTGATGAAATCTCCGGTTTCTCACTCGCTCTCGCCTTCGACGACTTGTTAATACAAGTCGCCTACGGCTCACATAGAAGCCGCTCAGGATTCACATCATCTTTGATTTTTCTATCTTTACGCCCGTAATTTAACTATACGGAGTAAAACATGCTCAAGAAACTTTCCAACTTCCCCGGTATCAAGGGACCCGTCGTCACCATCGTGATGGACGGTTTCGGCATCACTGACAAGGTCGAAGGCAACGCCATCAAGGCTGCCCGTACCCCGACCCTCGACAACCTCTTCAAGATGTACCCGAACGTGCTCCTGAAGGCCCACGGCCGCGCCGTCGGTATGCCCACCAACGAAGACATGGGTAACTCCGAAGTCGGCCACAACGCTATCGGTGCTGGCCAGGTGTACAACCAGGGTGCCGCCCTCGTGCAGGATTCCATCGTCTCTGGCGAAATCTTCGGCCGCGACGCTTGGAAGGAAATTGCAGGCAACGCCCGCGAAAAGAACACCGTGCTCCACTTCATCGGCCTCTTCAGCGACGGTAACGTTCACTCCAACATTTCTCACCTGAAGGCCATGGTCGCCCAGGCCAAGAAGGAAGGCCTCAAGAAGGTCCGCGTCCACATCCTCCTCGACGGTCGTGACGTGCCGGAAACTTCCGCACTCGATTACGTTGGCCCGTTCGAAAAGTTCCTCGACGAACTCCGCAGCCCGGAATTCGACGTCTGCATTGCTAGCGGCGGTGGCCGTATGCAGATCACCATGGACCGTTACAATGCTAACTGGAAGATGGTGGAACTCGGCTGGAAGACCCACGTGCTCGGCGAAGGCCGCTACTTCGACAACGCCACCCAGGCTATCGAAACTCTCCGTGGCGAAACCAAGGCCATTGACCAGGATCTCCCCCCGTTCGTGATCGCGAAGGACGGCCAACCGGTCGGCACCATCAACGACGGCGAC
The DNA here is from genome assembly GCF_017551775.1 of Fibrobacter sp. Lineage (NCBI taxonomy): Bacteria > Pseudomonadati > Fibrobacterota > Fibrobacteria > Fibrobacterales > Fibrobacteraceae > Fibrobacter > Fibrobacter sp. The sequence continues at coordinate 19,726 of NZ_JAFZKX010000077.1, forward strand.
TCCGTGGTGTTCTTCAACTTCCGTGGCGACCGCGCCATCGAAATCACCCGCGCCTTCGAAGAAGAATCCTTCAACGAATTTGACCGTAAGCGCTTCCCGAAGGTCTGCTACGCCGGCATGCTCCAGTACGACGGTGACCTCAAGCTCCCGAACCGCTTCCTCGTGCCGCCTCCGGCCATCAAGGAAACCAGCGGTGAATGGCTTGCCGAAACGGGCGTGAAGCAGTTCGCTTGCTCCGAAACGCAGAAGTACGGCCACGTGACCTACTTCTGGAACGGAAACCGTTCCAGCAAGTTCGACGGCGAAACCTACCTCGAAATCGAATCTGACGTTGTTCCGTTCGATCAGCGCCCGTGG
>NZ_JAFZKX010000078.1 GCF_017551775.1 Fibrobacter sp.
AACGACGCTCGCACTTCCATCTTCGACGTCAAGGCTGGCATCCAGCTCGACCCGACCTTCGTGAAGGTTTGCGCCTGGTACGATAACGAATGGGGCTACAGCAACAAGGTTTGCGAAATGGCCCGCGTCATCACCAAGTAATTGATTTCTGCATGGCGTTCGTGGCGCGGACGCAAAGGCCTTCGGGCAACTAGATTTCCGCGCCTCCGCTTGAAACTTTTACAAAGAAGCCCCGCTCAAACGAGCGGGGCTCTCTTTTTATAACCGTTCGTTCGACGTTTAGGGATTGGAACCTCCGGTTACTCACTTACTCTCGCCGCCACGCCTCGTTAAGACGAGGCGCTTGCGGCTTACATAGAACCGCTCGTTCGAAGTTTAGGGATTGGAACCTCCGGTTACTCACTCTCCCCGCAAGGGGGACCATGACGACATAAGCGCTAAAGCGCCAAGTGGTCAAAGTACTCTCGCCGCCACGCCTCGTTAAGACGAGGCGCTTGCGGCTCACATAGAACCATTCGTTCGACGTTTCTAAAGCCTGCATATAAACTAGCAAACGGCAGACCAAAAGCTTGTTTCGTCGCCATTTGGTCTGTAGAAACGTGCTAAAATGCAAAAACCGGCCTTTGAGACCGGTTTTTTGTTGTGTTTATGGGCGCATCGCGCCGATATTGAATTACAATTTCATGTCGGAGAGGCGAGTATGCTCGACAGCATCAAACTCTTCTTGTATCTCTTTGCTGGGGGCCTTGGTGCAGAGGCTTACGATTACGATGGTCGCGAAGCTGAGCACGAAGCCGGGGACGAGTTCGTAAATCTGGAAGATTTCAGCGGAGAATCCGGAGAGGTAGAACTTCCAAACGAACGTTGTGATGCCGCCGACGAGCATGCCCGCGATGGCGCCTGGGAGCGTGGTGCGCTTCCAGAACAGGGCAAGGAGCATGATCGGGCCGAAGGTGGCTCCGAAGCCGCCCCACGCGAAGCTCACGAGGCTCATCACCACGTCGAGGAAGCTCTTGCCCTGCTTGACGCCGTCGGCGCTCGGGGCGCCCTGCATGGCGACGATGACTGCGACAATCGTGATGAGCACGACCACGCCGCGGCTCACCCACATGACTTCCTTGTTGCTCGCGTTCTTGCGGAACAGGTGCTTGTAGAGGTCGTTGCTGAAGGCGGAGGCTGAAACTAGCAGCTGCGAGTCGGCGGTACTCATGATGGCGGCAAGGATGGCGGCCATGAGGATGGCGGCAATTGCCGGATGGCAGAGGGCCTGGCAGAGAATCATGAAGATGCGTTCCGGGTCGTCGACCTTGATGCCGTTTGCTTCCACGTAGTAGCGGCCGAGCAGGGCGATCATGATGACGGCGCCGAGGCAGACGGTCACCCAGGTCATGGCGATACGGCGGGAATCCTTGATTTCCTCGGCGTTCTTGATGCTCATGAAGCGCACGAGAATATGCGGCATGCCAAAGTAGCCGAGACCCCACGCGAGGCTCGAAATCAGGGCGATAAGGCCGATGGACTTGCCCGTAGTGGCATTCGTGAACAGGCTCATCAGGTAGGGGTTCTGCGCGTTCACCGCATCCATGGTCGCGGCGAATCCGCCCGATCCGGTCATGATGATCGCAGGAATCGCGATGACGGCGATGAGCATCATCATCGCCTGGATGAAGTCGGTCCAGCACACGGCAAAGAACCCGCCCATGAAGGTGTAGCTCACGACCACGACCGCGCCGAGGATAAGGCCCGTGGTGTAGTTCATGCCGAAGATGGTGCCGAAGAGTTTGGCGCTAGCCACGAAGCCCGAGACCGTGTAGAAAAGGAAGAATGCGAGGATGAAAATCGAGGCGATGACGCGGATGATTCCTTTGTTGTCGCGGAAACGGTTCGAGAAGAAGTCGGGGAGGGTGATGGAGTCGCCGCAGAAGTGGCTGTATTTGCGGAGCCTGCGGCCCACGATTTTCCAGTTCAGGTACGTGCCGATGACGAGACCGATGCCGATCCAGGCTTCGGAAAAGCCGCTCACGAAGATGGCGCCCGGGAGGCCCATCAAAAGCCAGCCGCTCATGTCGGAGGCCTGGGCGGACATCGCGACCACCCACTTGTTCATGCCGCGGTTGCCCAGGTAGTAGGCGTTCAGGCTGTTCGCCTTGCGGGAGAAGTACGCTCCGATGCCGAGCATCATTAACAGATAAAGGATAAAGACGGCTATGGTCATGTATTACGCTCCTTTTTTCGGAAAGATAGATAAAAAAGAAAAAATTTTTTTATAGGACTTTGGGACGGGGTGTGATTTCGCTAACACTCGCCCCCGAGATTGCTTGTTTGACGGGGTGAAAATGTACGAAGAAGGCTGACATTAAATATATTTAATTATTATTTTTATGTTAGACGGGGAATGTGGTCGGATGTCTTTGTATGTAACCATTAATTTGCTTTGCGCCATAATGATCATCATGCTGATGTTCATGGTTAATCGTGGTGTGATGCATGAAGCCGACCGTAATACATTCTACAGACTTTGCTTCAACACGCAGCTCCTTTTTTTGCTCGATGTCCTGTGGGTGCTTCTGGATGGAGCCACATATACCGGCGCCCGGACGCTGAACTATTTTATCAATGCGGCCTATTTCGCGCAGTGCGGTATCCTCTGCTATTTCTGGAGTCAATATTCCCTTCACCTTTCCGGAAGCCAGCGCTTTTCCGGGAAGTTCTTTAAGGTACTGTTTATCGTGCCCATGGCCGTGGAAGTTTTGCTTTCGGTCGTTTCCATCAAGACGGGCTGGTATTTCACCATCGATGCGGATAACCATTACCATCGCGGGAACCTGCTGTTTATCCAGGTGATAGTCATGTTTCTCTACCTGGTTTACTCCCTGCTTGTCGCGGTATTTACCATCAAGCAGCAGCGCGACATTTTGAACAGGAACAAGCTCTACGCCATTTCTGCGCTCGGGTTTCTGCCGTTCATATCGCAGTGCCTGCAGGCGCAGTTCCCCGGCGTTTCCGTGTTTTGTACGGGCGCAACCCTCGGGCTTGTCATTGTGTTCCTCGAAATCCAGCGCGAGATGATTTCGGTTGACCCCCTGACGCGCCTCAACAACAGGAACCAAGCGAGTATTTACTTGAGCGGTCGCTTCAAACAGGAAATTCCGGGCAAGAAACTCTACCAGTTCCTTGTCGATCTGGACAAGTTCAAGAGCATAAACGATACCTACGGTCACATGGAGGGCGATAACGCACTTATCATTGTGTCCTCGGTTTTGAAGAACGTTTGCGGCCCGCGGGGGCATTTTATTTCGCGTTATGGCGGAGACGAGTTCGTCGTGTTTGCGAACCTTCCGGACAACGCCGCTGCCGACAACCTGTGCGAACTGCTCGAGAATAAACTCCGGGAACGTTCGCAGACGCTCCCGTACACGCTTGCGTTGAGCGTGGGGTATGCCGCCCTCAGGGACGGCGAAACCGAAGAAAGCCTTTTGAGCAGGGCCGATGCCTCGCTTTATAAAATCAAGAAACGGAAACATGCGGAACGGTAGCGGATATGGATTTGTTCAGTTACATAGAAACTAACGTGTTCTGCATCGTGGTCCTTGTGGTGCTGCTCGTGGCGCTTCGCACGAGCTTGAGCCGTCTTACGAACCAGACCATTCTGACTCACGTTTTCTTGATGATTATCGCGATGCTCGTTCTCGATACGGTGAAGGCGGCACTGAACGGCGTTGCTTTCCCCGGTTCGGATGTGTTTACCTGCTTCATGGCGTCCATTTTCCATGTCATCAGCGTGATGTTGTATTTCCAGTGGCTGCGATTCGTGGGCTACAACATGCAGCTCCGTTTTTGGCGAGACAGGCGCATGATGTCGTTGTTTGCGCTTCCGGGCGTTGTCGCGATTGCGCTTGTGGCGGGCAGCATCAAGTTCGGGTGGGTGTGGAGTGTCGACGAGAATAACGTCATTTCACACGGCCCATATTACCTTCTTTTTGTCGCTTGTTGCAGCGTTTACATGGTATTCGCCTGCATTCTTGCCGGATACAGGATTCCGATCAAGCGCTATTTTGCGGACCGCGTCCTTTATATTTCGCTGGCCTTGTTCGGGCTTTTGCCGCTGCTCGGGCTTTGTTGCGAATGTACGCCCAGTTCCCCGCCTTATTCCGTGTACGCGATGGTAATTGCTGCCTTGTTCGTTTTTCTGGAAATGCAGTCCCGCATGATTTCGACGGACCCGCTGACCAAACTCAACAACAGGAACCAGCTCAATTCGTTCCTGGATTCTAAAATCGGGCAGTATACCGAGAACAGGAAGGTCTACCTCTTCGTGCTGGACTTGGACAAGTTCAAGGGCATCAACGATAACTTCGGGCATAGCGAGGGGGATAGCGCGCTCAATATGGTGGCGGATGTGCTCAAGCGCGTCTGCGGGCCGTTGGGTTGCTTTATTTCGCGCTTCGGGGGCGATGAATTCAATCTGGTCGCCTTCCTGGCGAATGACGCGGAAGCGGATGCGCTTCGCACGACCATAAAGGAAGACTTGGCGCGGACGTCGGCGTCGTTGCCGTACTCGCTTACCGTGAGCATCGGGTATGCGAGAAGCCTTGGCCGCAAGGAATCCGTGATGGACTTGTTCTCGCGTGCCGACGAAGCGCTGTTTGCCGAGAAGAAGGCGAGAGAATGACTTGCTGGCATTAAACGTCGCCGACTTCGCCAGTAGCGACGAAATTCCTAACAGCGCGTGTAATGCGCATGCTGCAGAAATTAGGGCCGCACATGCTGCAGAAGTGGCTTGCCTTTGCTTGGCTGCCGGGGAGCGTCTTGTCGTGGAATTCCATCGCCTTTTCGGGGTCGAGGGAAAGCGCGAACTGGTCGTTCCAGCGGAAGTCGAAGCGGGCGCGCGAAAGGGCGTCGTCGCGGAACTGTGCTGCGAAATGGCCCTTTGCAAGGTCGGCCGCATGGGCGGCGAGCTTGTAGGTGACCACACCCGCGCGCACGTCGTCGCGGTCGGGGAGCCCGAGGTGTTCCTTGGGCGTCACGTAGCAGAGCATTGCCGTGCCGTACCAGCCGATCTGAGCCGCACCGATGGCCGACGTGATGTGGTCGTAACCGGGGGCGATATCGGTGGTGAGGGGGCCGAGCGTGTAGAACGGAGCGCCGTGGCACTTTTCCAGTTGGCGCGCCATGTTGTCCTGAATCTTGTGCATCGGCACGTGACCCGGGCCTTCGATAATCACCTGCACGCCATATTCCCAAGCGATCTTCGTGAGTTCACCGAGGGTGTCCAGTTCTCCGAACTGGGCCGCGTCGTTGGCGTCGGCCAAAGAACCCGGACGGAGTCCGTCGCCGAGAGAAACGGCCACGTCGTAGGCGGCGAGAATCTCGCAGATTTCACGGAAGTGCGTGTACAAGAAATTCTGCTGGTGGTGGCGCATCTGCCAGAGGGCGAGAATCGAGCCGCCGCGGCTCACGATACCCGTGGTGCGCTTCGCAGTGAGCGGAATGTGTTCCAGCAAAAGACCCGCATGGATGGTGAAGTAGTCCACGCCCTGTTCCGCTTGCTCGATGAGCGTGTCGCGGTACAGTTCCCACGTGAGTTCTTCTGCCTTGCCGTTCACCTTCTCGAGCGCCTGGTAGATAGGCACGGTTCCGATAGGAACGGGGCTGTTGCGGATAATCCATTCGCGGGTTTCGTGGATGTGCTTGCCGGTGGAAAGGTCCATCACGGTATCTGCACCCCAGCGCACGGACCAGGCCATCTTCTCGACTTCTTCTTCGATAGAAGAGGTGATGGCGGAGTTGCCGATGTTGCTGTTGATCTTGGTCAAGAAATTCGTACCGATGATCATCGGTTCGCATTCAGGGTGATTGATGTTCCCCGGCAGAATCGCACGGCCTGCGGCGATTTCGTCGCGCACGAATTCGGCGGTAATGGGGGAGCCCGGAATATTGATTTTACCTTGGGCCTGCAACTCATCAAGGCGCTGGTTTTCACGTATTGCCACGTATTCCATTTCCTTGGTGATGATTCCCTTGCGGGCGTAGTCGAGCTGCGTCAGGTGGTGACCCGCCTTGGCGCGGAGCGGGTGGTGCTCGGCGTTGAAGCGCAGGTGGTCCAACTCGTGGTTTTCGCGACGGGCGCGACCGTAAGCGGACGTCATGTCGTCCAGCTGTTCGGCATCACCGCGTTCCATAATCCAAGACTCGCGGAAACGTTCAATACCCTTCGTCACGTCCAGCTTGGCGTCTACGTCGCTGTAAGGTCCGCTCGTGTCGTACACGGGGACAACGGGTGTTTCGGGGTCTTCGGTCAAAATTTCACGCATGCCCACGCGGATGTCCGGGAAAATCTTCCCCGGCACATACACCTTGCGCGAGTTCATAAAAGGCTTAAGCAGAGAATCCATTAGTTCCTCAATTTTTACGCCCGAAATTTAGAAAAATATGAACTAGTGCAGGACCATCGCGGCGATGAAAGCGAGTGCAACAACGACTGCTGCAACGATGGCGACCGGGCTTGTTTTTTTCTTTTTGGCGTAGGGACTGTCCGGGTCGTCTCCGAATTCATTTTCCAGAATTTCGTCGTAGTCTGGAGTCTCCAAGTCCGAAAACTCCGCGCCGTCTTTCCAGCCGGTATTGGCGTCGCTGCCGCAATGCGGGCAGAACGTGGCGTCATCCTTCAATTCGCTGTGGCAATGCGGACAGTACATGGTTATTTGCTGAACCTATAACGGCCCAGAAGGTCGAAGTAGCGGGCCTTCGGGGAAATCCTGGCGGGCTTGATGGTCTTGCGGATGGCTGTTGTTTCTTCATTTTTTACAAAGAAAAATTCTCTGTCATACCCCTCGCCATCAATACCAAACTCCTTGCCATCGAGACTTAAGGAAAAACCTTTTTCATTGGGTTTATATAATATGATGTAATCTATTTCACCATCGTCATTATATTGATAACACTTGAAATCATCGCTTGAATCTGCAGCAAAGAGTGTTTGACCTGTGCGGACATGATCAGTTGCGTAATCATAGTATTTTTTTTGTATGAGAGTGTCTGTTTGCAAGATGTATTCGAAAAACCAATGTATAGAAGATTCAATTGTTTCGGTGCTAGCGTAATTTGGGGTTGATTTGATTATTTCAACGCCATCGTATACTCCATTGCTGTACATTTTCTGCTCATAGCACAAAGTGTCGTTTTTGCTGCAATTAGAGATTATGTATTCTAGGCCGTTTTTTTTCAAGGCCGATTCATCGACATCGTGGTAAAAGTGGTTGACGCTTATTTCTTCGCCATCTGTCTTTGGATCAAAATGCATTTCCATGAGCAGTTTGTTCTCATAGATGTATTTATGAGTCCATTCGTTACCTCTTTCGTTAAAGTAGGATGAATCCAAACGAAATTCGCGTTCACCGCTGCCGATAAGTGACGAATATAAGATAAATGTGGCGTCCGTGCAAGTGTTTGCCGAAGCCACGGCGCTAAACGTGAGCACGGAGATTGAAACCAAAATAAACTGTCTAGAAATTCTGAAAAGGGACATCTTTTTCTCCTAATATTTTGCTGAAAATATAATAAAAACACCCCGGAAAATTCCGAGGTGTTTTTGAAGCTTTTTGCTTTGGATCCTATCGGTCGCTGCGCGACCTCCAGGATGACAGATTACAGCTTATCGTTAGAACCAAGAACGTCGACGATCTTGTGTTCGTACATCTTCTGCATGTTTTCGCGAGCCGGCTTGAGGTACTGGCGCGGGTCGAAGTGTTCCGGATGTTCGTCGAAATACTTACGGATAGCGGCAGTCATGGCGAGACGGCTG
>NZ_JAFZKX010000079.1 GCF_017551775.1 Fibrobacter sp.
AGCGGCGGACTGAATCGTAATGCCGCGTTCGCGTTCAAGTTCCATGGAGTCCATCGTGGCACCGACGCCGTCTTTACCACGAACTTCGTGGATAGCGTGGATACGCTTTGTGAAGTAGAGGATACGTTCGGTAAGGGTAGTCTTACCGGAGTCGATGTGAGCAGAAATACCAATATTTCTGTGCTTTTCAATGTTTTTCATATTTTGTTCCACTAATGGAGTTGATGTTTTTTGAAGTTTGCGCCCAAATGTAGAAAATTTCAGGGGGTATTCAAGGGGCTATAGGCCGCTTTGGGGGCGTTTTGCCCGTCTGAAAACCACGTTTGTGACAATTATGGCGACAAAGGCTATGGCAATCCAGTAAAAATAGCTGGTGCTGGTCATCCAGGGGCCGTAATTCATAAAGAATCGTTGGGCTACCGGAGTGAAAAACTCCCCTTGTTCGAGATTCTCGGCGAAGCCCTCCACGTTGACGGGCATGTAGAAATGCGAAAGGATGAGCTGCGAGATTACGGTAAAGATTGCCGCCTTGGGGGCGAGGTTGGCCTTGTCGAGGGAAAAACCGAGCGGGACAAGCAGGAGCGGCAGGAAGGGGGCTATATGCCTTCCCTCGCTGTCCAGCGCAAGAAATATGAAAAAGAGCAGCACCAGGGCGTGTCCTGGCGATCTTCCCATGAATTCCTTGACGAAATCCCTGGCGAAAATGAGGATAAGTACGGGCAGGAGCCCCCAGTAGACGATATGGCCGGCGAGCGTGATGAGGGGGTACTTGAGGGGTCTTGCGATGACCTGGAACAGGAAGAGCTTCCCATCGAAGAAGAATTCCTCGTTCGCGAGCGTTCGCAGTACCGCGGAAATGGCTACGATGCAGAGGGCGATGCCGATGGCCGGCCGCAGGCGGAATGATTTAAAAAAGTCGGTTGGGGCGTAGGGGAATGGCGGCAATTTTTGTAGGGTGGCGACGGACCAGCCGCAGCCGACGATGGCGACTAGGCTGAAAATAATAAGACTGAGCCTGGGACTGGTGAGCAGGAGCCCGTTTAGACTTGCCTCTTTGTGCAGAATGAACGAAAAAGCGACGAGTGCGAGGGCGGGTATGACGTATGCGAAGGGGAGCAGCCCGAAAAATCTTGCCCTGAAAGGTCCGGGCGCACTTGCCACATTGCCTTTGTGCTGGAAGAGGATTAGCGGAACCATCACGTAGGTGACGGTGGGCCAGGTTACAAGGCCGAGGAGGGAGATGGCGAAGGCCGTGGCGTTTTTCCCGGTTAGTAGGGCGTAATACGATACTAAGGCGATGGTGACGGCGAAGGCATCTGTCTGGAAAGCCTCGAAACTGTAGTCCTTGAGAACAGAAAAGTTGAAAAAGAACAGCGAAAAGAGGATGGCCTTCGTGACTGGATTCCATTCTTGCAACTTGGCCAACTTGAAGAAAAATAGAATCTGGATGGCGAGGTTCAAGAAATGGAGGATTATCATCCCGGCCATCATGTGGGCGTTGGTGAGCGGGACGCCAGCCAGCTTATATACCAGGTTCATGAGGCAGAACGGGAAGATGCGCTGAATGCGGAAGCTGTCGTAGCCGACGGTGAAGAACTCTGTAGAGAAGTTCCGGAATACCTCGCGGTAGAATACACCGTCGAAACCGGCCCCGTCGTTTACGGGAATCTGCTCCATGTAAAACGAGAAGGCGAATAATGCCAATAACAAAAGCACCAGAAACGTGGGAACGCGCTGGCGAAGAACTTGTTTTGACAGGGGAATTAGGAAGTTCACTTAGTCGTTTGTGGATGTGGTATTGCTGCCGGCATCGACATTTTCGGCTTCGCTGGCTTCGGGGGTGGAGTCCTGGTCTACGAGCGCCTTGAAGTAGGTAATCGCGGTCTTGCCGACTTCGGTCGTGTCGTAGTAGGCGTAGGCCCCGTTCCCGATGGCCCCGATGGCGGGGATGGCCCGCAGGAGCGTCTTGCTCACGAAGGTGGACGAAATCTTGATGCCGATTTTCTCGACAATCTTCCGGAGGGCGGTCGTCGACAGCTTCTGGACGGCGATTCGGCTCCCGGTGCGGACGGCGAGGTCCCTCAGGAGCGATGCCGCGCTGTGCCGGAACAGGCACCAGACCATGGCTTCACGACTAAGCAGCGCGAGCTTGCCGTAAGTGGCGGCGATGTCGGCGACGAGCTGCGCCTGGATGCGCCAGATGGCTGCAATGTCGGGAATGGCGGTGAGGATGCCCGTGAAACCCGCCGGGATGGACAGCGTGGCGCTGACCGCGGCCGACTTGAGCGATGCCTGCTGGACAAGCAACTTCACCCTGTCTTCGGGGGTGTTCGTCGGGTTGTGGAGCGAGTCCGGAATATCCGTGATGAGGTCGAAAATGATGTTTACGGCCTTATCCTTCAGTTTTTCCATGTTTTCGTTCTTGCAATCGGACATACGCGACTCCTTGTTTCGGTGGCCGTAGGGCTACCTTTTAGAATATAATAAATCGGATTAGCAAAAAAACAGTCCTATTGGAGTATGTTTTATATATTCCGAAAGTATTCGGTAGCCTACGTGGAATAATCCCCATTCCGATAATCCGGTTTGGAATACGTATTTTGACTACATGCGCAAGAATTAGAACAAAATCTTGGCGAACTTGCCGGTGATGCCTGCGAAGGCTTCTCCGCTGTAATCGGCGATGGGGAAGTTGAGCCGACGCCCGTCCATGAACATCTTGAGCGCTTCGTTTATCCAGGTTCTGTCGCAGGTGAGTTTGTCGAAAACGAGCTCGGTCCCCTTGTCGCCGTCCTCGAAACTGTAGTAGGCCCTGAACAGGGTATCCTGCGATTCCCCGCGGAGGAGAATCTTCACGTTCGCGATCCGGGATTCGGAGTCGATGAATACGTCCTGAATGGAACCGAAACGCTGGACGGTCTCGTTCTTGCGAATGACGGATTCTACGACCCTGTCCCGGATGTTGCCTAGAAGCGACATGAGCCTTCGTTACCTCGGAAGAGTCAGGATTTCGATGCCTTCCTTGGTCTTCACGACGGTGTGTTCCCACTGAGCGGAGAGGCTACCGTCGCGGGTCACGGCGGTCCATCCGTCGCTGAGCGTCTTGGTGCCCGGACGGCCCACGTTGATCATGGGTTCGACCGTAAAGACGTTGCCGACTTCGATGAACGGGCAGCGCTCGCTGTTGCGGAAGTGGAGAACCGTAGGCTCCTCGTGGAACCCGCGCCCGATGCCGTGGCCGCAGTAGTCTTCCACGACGCTGAAACCGTGTTCGTCGGCGATATCCTGGATGGCGCAGCCGATGTCGCTCCAACGTGCACCGCGTTCACCGGCGGCGCGAATGCCTTCTTCCATGCAGAACTTGGCTGTGTCGACGAGCTCCTGCGCTATGTCAGAAACCTTGCCTACGCAGAACATGGCGGATGTGTCGCCGTGGTAGCCCGACAGGATGGTCGTGATGTCGATGTTCACGATATCGCCGTCCTTGAGGACCGTCTTAGCATTGGGGATGCCGTGGCACACGACTTCGTTGATGCTGATGCAGGCGTACCGCGGGTAGCCGTGGTAGCCCATGCAGGCGGAGATACCCTTGTGGTTGCGGGTGTAGTCGCCGATGAATTCGTCAATTTCGAGTGTCGAGACACCGGGCTTGCACATTTCGCCTGCACGGATGAGAGTTTCGGCGGCAAGTGCGCCGGCGTCGCGTATAAGTTCGATTTCCTTAGCGGATTTTACTTTGATCTTTGCCATTTTATGCCTTCTTCCAAGCGTAGCGGTCGATGAGGTATGCGAGCAGCATCTGGTCTTCGACCGGGCCGTTCGCGAGTTCCTTCACGAGCGGGAGCATGCGGCTGATGCGTTCGGTGGCCTTCTGCCCGCCGAAGTGGTTCCTTTCCTGTTCGAGGCTCACGCGGGTGCGTTCGCTAACCTTCTTCGCAATTTCTTCGTTCGTGAGCGGATCCATCTTGATGAAGTTGATGCCGAAGTCCGCGGCTGTCTGGCGGATTTCGATTTCTTCGACCGGCGTGATGAGCGAAATGCAGAGGCCGCTCCTGCCCGCACGTGCGGTACGTCCGCTGCGGTGCACATAGACTTCGTGGTCGGCCGGGTGGTCGTAGACGATCACGTGGGTCACGTGGTCCACGTCGATACCGCGGGCTGCGACGTCGGTGCAGATGAGGATGCGGAGCTTCTTTTCGCGGAAGGCGTTGAGCGTCTTCTCGCGCATGGACTGCGCCACGTCTCCGGAGAGGGCGCCGACCTTGAAGCCGTAACCCGAAAGCACCTGCTCGAGGTAGCTCACGTCGCTTTTCTTGTTGCAGAAAATCATGCAGCTGTCGGGATTGTAGTACTCGAGTACCTTGATGGTCATGGAATCCTTGTCCATCACGTCGCAGGGGTACCAGCGGTGTTCCAGGTTGTTCGCGATGACCTTGTCGTAGCTCAGCGAGAGGAATTCTGCGCTCGGGCGCTGGAATTCGCGGGCGAGGCTCTTCACCGTCTGCGGAATGGTCGCGCTGAACATCGTGCACGAAATCATTTTCGGCAGGTACTTGCGGATTTTCTGCATGTCGGGATAGAAGCCCATCGAGAGCATTTCGTCTGCTTCGTCGAGCACGAGGTCGCGGATGTCGAGGAAGTCGACGTTGCCACGCTGTACGTGGTCCATGAGGCGACCCGGGGTAGCGACGATGATGTGGACGCCGTTCTTGAGCGCCTTGAGCTGCGGTTCGTAACTCACGCCACCGAAGATGGCGACCGAGCGGATGCCAGTGCCCTTCGAAAGCTTTTCAATTTCGTCTTGCACCTGAATGCAGAGCTCGCGGGTGGGGACCAGAATGAGCGCCTGCGGGTAGATGTGGTCGCGCACGATGACCTGCAGGAGCGGGAGAACGTATGCGCCTGTCTTGCCCGAGCCCGTCTTGGACTGCACCAGCATATCGCGGGCGGCAAGCATGTAGGGGATGGTTTTCCTCTGGACCGGCATCAGCTGGGTCCAGCCGTGTTCCGCGAGAACCTTCTTCTGTTCTTCGGGGAGCATGTCGAATGTGTAGTCAGGAAGCTTGTGTTCCGGTTCTATAATATGGACCGGTGTGAGAAACGGATTTACTTCTTCTTTCTTCTCTTCAATATTATTTTCACTCATAGTGCGTGCAAATTTAGAAAAATGGTGAGAGCCGCGATAAAACAATTTATTGTTTTAGCATGGCCGAGCCTAGCTAAATGCGTGCAAATTGAGTGCCGCAGGTAATGTTTACATTATCTATGGCCGAAATGCAGCCGCATGGCATCGTAGATGCCCAATGCACTCCAAAGGAGTGCCATTTAGAAAAAAAAACGGCCTTGACGGCCGTGCGATGCTAGAGGGTCCAGTGGTATTCCAGGCCGACACTGGCGAACCAGTCGATGGTGGAACCGCCGATAATTGATGGGGCTGCGGCCGCATCGGGGGTCGGGTCTACGTACATGTCGCGCCCGCGGCTCGATATGCCCGTGCGCAAGGCTATGCCGTAGTGCTTGAGGAATACGAACTGCGCGCCTCCGCCGATAAGCCCGCCCTTGTAGGCGCTTTCGAAACGGATGCGCACATTGTAGGCTTTCGATGGCTTTTCGACTTCATCCTTCAGCGCGATGTCTTCGACGTAGAAACTGTATTGGAATCCGAGGAATGCGAACAGGTCGATGTCGAGCCATTTCGTGATGGTGTACGACCTTGCGAACATAGCGTTGAGTCCGACTTCATGCTGGTAGAAGTTCCAGTGGTCGAGTTCCTCGTACACGGTGTCGGTTTCGTCCGTCTTTACGCGGTGCTTGGCAAAGCGGTAGATGAGTTCGAGTCCGATGAACCCGTACCAGATTCCGCCCAGGTGGACGGAGAGAAGCGGGTCTTCGTCTTCGATGAAGTTCCAGAGGCTCACAGAGTCCTTCGTAATCCTGTAGTTCCTCACCTTGCTTTTGGTGTGGCTCTCGGTCCAGTCGTCGGGCGTGAGCGGAATGTGCGCTTGCGAGTATCCGATTGAAACTCCAGCCCAAGCACGGAAATTCGGGACTTCCTGGTAGAACTCGTCGGGCTCGTCGAGCTGCTTCTTGCGTTCTTCCTTCGAAAGCCTGCGCTTTGTTTTTCCCGAGAAGAATGTCGATGCGATTTCGTCACCGAGGGCGATCTTGTCGTTCGTCTTGGTAACGCGTCCCGTGACTTTCGGATTGGTGGAGGTCTCGTCGAATATCGCTACGTTTACCGTGTTCCCGTTGTCGGCGAGGTAGAGCACGATGTTGTCTTCGAGCTGCTGCACTTTCGCCATGAGCGCGGGGTGGCGGATGTGCAGGTGTTCTTCGTCCAGTTCCGGGTCGATGTTCCTCTGCAGCCATTTCGCATAGTGCATGGCGGTCGTATCGCGTTCCCATTCACCGAAAACGCGGCACCTTGGGGTTCCTATTCCCGAATTCGTCCTCTTGAGCGAAAGGCAGAGCTCTTTCGGGTCAATCGGATTCTCGCCGTCCGGTGTCCAGATGAGGATGTCTGGGTTTTCCCACAAAACAGGATGCTTGTTGAAATAGATGTCGCCAGCAAGGACGCTCACCGCAAGCGAAATAATCAGGAGTATCGCGAAGGAGGCTCGATTCATCAGCGGACTCCTTCGTAGAGGTGAATGCGGATTTTCTTTGCCGCCTCGGTCACTGCGGCCTTCAAGTCATCCATCGTGATTTTCGTAATCGGATGCTGGATTTCGTCTACGGCGCTGAACAGCGGTCGCTGGTTGACATTGTCCCAGAGCGTGTACGAAAGCACGATGCTCAGGTTGTTCGACGTCTTTTTCGCGGAACTTTCCTGGCGGATGAGTTCGTAGTCGTAGAACACCTCGCGGTTGATGTCGGTGCCGAGGATGAATTCGTGCAGGATGAGTATGTGCGGGGGAACGTTTCCTCCGTCCGTGACGCTCACGCCCTGCTCGGGGAAGTGCCCCTTGATGAACACGCGGTCGTCTATTTTCTGGCTTTCTTCCGGAAAGCGCAGAATGGCGGCGTCGGGAATCTTTCGGAGTCCGGGATAGGCGCGTTTCATCTCGTCCAGGAATACCTGTTCGCAGAACTTAGTCGCTTCGTTCTGTACATTCAGCGAGTCGAAGCCGAGCTTCTTCGCGAACCATTTCGATCGGGTCAAAACGAATGCGTTTTCCGTGCCGGTAATGGACAACGAACTGTAGGGGACCTGCTTGTAGAGCGGATGGCTTTTCGTCCAATGGTACGAAGGCCCGCATCCGGTAAGAATGCAGGCAATCGCGCAGACGATGCCAATCTTCCTGAACAATGTGTCCCCTTTTTGGCCTAGGTTACTGGGCGCCCCATTTTTCGCGGTAGGCGTACACCTTCTCGAGGATGCCTTCGGGCGCGTTGATTGCCTTGCGGTTTTCTTCGCTCTCGAGGAACGCGATGATGTCGTTGATATTAATGATGGAGTGGGCCTCGATGCCGTATTCGTCCTGCACGGTCTGGAGCGCGGACTTGCCGTTCTCGAGCTTTTCCTTGCGGTCGACCGAGATGAGCAACCCGATGACATTCGCGTTTTCGATCTGGGAAAGCGCCTGCATCGTTTCGTTCACGCTGGTACCCGCGGTAATCACGTCCTCGATAATCACGACGTTAGTCTTTTCGGAATACTTGTAGCCGACAAGCGAGCCGCCTTCGCCGTGGTCCTTCACTTCCTTGCGGTTGTAGGTGAACGTAAGGTTCTGGGCGTACACGTCGGAAAGCTTCATCGCGGTGGCGGCGCAGAGCGGAATGCCCTTGTAGGCCGGACCGTAGAGGTTCTGGGCCTTGCCGTCGAAATGTTCCATGAAGGCGCTCGCGTAATATTCGGCGAGCTTGGAAAGCGTGGCGCCCGTGCGGAACTCTCCGGTATTGATGAAGTACGGGGTTTCGCGACCGCTCTTGGTCACGAAGTTGCCGAACTTGAGGGCGCCTGCCTCGACAAGAAAATGCACGAAAGATTCTTTTGCGTTCATATTGATTAAAAACTTGAGGTTGTGGGTTGTTGCCTGGATGCTTTCGGGCTCGTTACGATGCTCCGAACAGCATGGCGAAGATGTTCGAGAACAGGTTGTAGTTCTCGGTCAGCACTTCGATGGCAAGGAGGATGGCGAAGACTGCGACACACAGTCCGATGTAGAAGAAGAACGACTTCTTGAAGCCCTTGATCTTGATTTTGAAGATGACCCAGGCGATGACGCTCAGCAGTGCGCTGAAAGTCCATGCGGCAACAGCGCCGAGGGAAATACCCGGAATCAGGCTGATGGCGAACGTGAGGGCGATACCCGGCAGGAAGTAGAAGATGATGCACAGCACGCACAGGAGCGCGAACCCGACATAGTGGGCAAACCCGCGTTCCTTCTGGATGATGATTTGCGGCTCCTCGCTTTCCTGCGTCGCATAATCCATTTGAACCCTAGCCGCTTCTTCTGCTGCAGCGTTTGCGGCGTTCTGGGCCTCTTCGGCTGCGGCATCTGCTGCGGTCATGGGTTGCTCGATGGGTGTGTTATCCGGAGTGGGGATAAAGTCGTTGCCGTTCTGGAATTCGTCGTTCATGGTTACTCCTACAAGATAAATGTTCTACCGGCGTAAACGAATACGCGGTGTTCAAGCCACAGCTTGAGCGCCTGCGAAAGCGTCCTCTTCTCGATGTCCTTGCCGAGTTCTACGAGTTCGTCGATGCTCGCCGTTTCGGGCACGCGCTGGATATCCTGGCAGATGATGGGCCCCTGGTCCAGGTCCTCGGTGGCGAAATGCGCAGTTGCGCCGATAATCTTCACACCCTTGTGCCATGCCTGGTGGTAGGGCTTTGCGCCCTTGAACGCGGGGAGGAACCCGTGGTGGATATTGATGATGCGGTACTTGAATTCCTCGGTGAAGGATTCGCTCAGAATCTGCATGTAGCGGGCGAGGACGACCGTGTCGGTGCGGGTTTCGGCGATGATTTCGCGGAAACGGTTCTCGGGAATGCTCTTGTCGGGGTTGCTCGGCACGTAGTAGAACGGCACGCCGAAGGTGCCGCCCACGGGGCCCAGGTCGGGGTGGTTGCCCACGATGCAGCTGAATTCGCAGGGGAGGTCTCCGTCACGGCGCTTCAGCAGCAGGTCGTACAGGCAGTGGTCCGTCTTCGATACGAAAATAGCCACGCGTTCAGTCTTGGAGGTGTCAAAAAGTTTCCAGTTCAACTGAAGGTGCGGTGCAAGCGTCTCGAGGTGCTTGTTGACCTCGCCGATGTCACTTGCTTCAAGTTCAAAAACAGCGCGGAGGAAAAATGTCTCGATGTCCTTGGCCGTATGCTGCTGGAGGTCGACGATATTTGCGCCAGCCTTCGCGAGCACCTGGGTCGTACCGGCGATAAGCCCTTTCTGGTCGGGGCAGTGAATTTGCAGTATGTAACGTGTTGTTGCCATGCTTAAAATGTAGATAATTGTGATGGACGGGCTTTGTCGTGTAATGAAAAAATGCTAACATTGTTCGTGATATCAACAAAGGAAGGCTGAGAATGATCTGTTCCAAGAAGAAGGTTTTTGCGTTTGTCGCTCTTGTGGGAGTGGCCGCTTTTGCCGCCCCGCCCAAGACGTGGGATGCTATTTACAAGGCCGAGGGTGAAGGCGATTACACGTCGGTCAAGGTTGTCGGTAACATCCGCATGGGCAAGTACACCAACTATAAAGAAATACAGCCCGTATCGTTCAAGGTGGACGATGGCTTGTTCTCGTTCTCCGCATCGGGAAACATGGTGGTGCCCGCCGAAAAGATTGAGAAGGAACACTTCTATAGTCAGTGCAATACCACGAAGGAAGCTTGGGTTTCGTACTTCAACAAGCCCATGACATTCGGGAAGGAAGAAAAAATCGTGAACATCGCGGGTGTCGACCTTGCCTGCGGTGACGATGTCTATGCGCTTTCCGACCTGCGCATCAAGTTCACCAACCCGAAGGCGCAGGAGTACTGGGCCGCGAATCTCGAAGGGTACGAAAAGTACAAGCGCCAGCAGGTGGCGGAACTCCGCCGTGCCGAGCAGCAGCATCATGCCGAAATCCGCAGCATGTCGAGTTCGTTTACCGACCCGCGCGACGGCCAGGTGTACCGTACCATCAAGGTGGAGGGCCGCGAATGGTTTGCCCAGAACGTGAACTACAATGTGCCGGGTCATTCCTGGTGCTATGAAGACAAGGAAAATTACTGCACTCGTAGCGGAAAGCTCTATGACCTCGAAGGCGCCCGCCAGGCTTGCCCCGAGGGTTGGCACCTTCCGCGTGACCGCGAATGGATGGACATGCTTGTCGGGCTTACCAAGTGCTACGAGGGCGTGGACAAGTGCGGCAAGTTTGCCGAGAAAATGAAGGCCACGACTGGTTGGCATGGCGGAGGCGGTACCGATGAATACGGATTCTCCGTCTATTCTTCGGGCTATCGCAAGGTTATCGGAAAATCCACCGTTCGTTACGAGGACATGGGCGAGTACGCCGGTTTCTGGAGCGCGCAGAATGGCCGCAACGAAACCATCTGGCTCTGGTCCATGGGCCGCATGAGCGACCAGATGGTGCGCCAGCTCGTGCCGAACAATTCGAAGAACAACGCCTATTCCGTCCGTTGCATCAACGGAAACTAATTTGTACTGATTATGATTATCCGTCCCCGTCGCCTGCGCAAGAATGAAACCATCCGCGACATGGTTGCCGAAACAGCAGTGAATCCCGATTCCCTCGTGTACCCGATGTTCGTGGTCGAGGGGGAGGGCATCAAGGAAGAAATTCCGTCGATGCCCGGGCAGTACCGTTTCAGCATAGACGAAATCCTTAAGGAACTCGAATCTTGCGTCACTTTGGGAATCAAGTCCATCCTCCTGTTCGGTATACCCGATTCCAAGGACGATATGGCGACATCCGCTTACGACGACGATGGCATCGTGCAGCGTGCGGTTCGTTCCATAAAGGCGAAATTCCCTGCGCTTTGCGTGATTACCGATGTCTGCCTCTGTGAATACATGAGCCACGGACATTGCGGCATCGTGAAGGATGGCGACGTGGATAACGACCCGACGCTCGAACTCCTCGCGCTGGCCGCACTTTCGCATGCGCGCGCGGGTGCCGACATGGTGGCGCCTTCCGACATGATGGATGGCCGCGTGGCTGCGATCCGTACCAAGCTGGATGCGAACGGGTTCTCGAATACGCCCATCATGGCGTACAGCGCGAAGTATGCAAGCGCCTATTACGGGCCGTTCCGCGATGCGGCCGATTCCGCACCGCATTTCGGAAACCGCAAAACCTACCAGATGGACGTTCGAAACGCACGCGAGGCTCAGCGCGAGGTGGAACTCGACATCGAAGAAGGTGCCGATATCGTGATGGTGAAGCCTGGGCTTGCTTTCCTCGACATCTTGCGTCAGACCGCGGAAATCAGCAGTGTTCCTGTGGCTGTCTATAATGTCAGTGGGGAATATTCCATGGTGAAGGCCGCCGCAAAAATGGGCTGGATTGACGAAAACGCCATTATTCGCGAAAATCTGCTGGCGATGAAACGTGCCGGAGCCGATATCATCATCACCTACCACGCGAAAGAAGTTCTGGAGAAAGGCCTGCTGAAATAAATCAGCATGTTTGTTTTATAATAATACAATACAAAAGCAAAACACTGTATTGCGAAACGCAATACAGTGTTTTTATATTGTGTGTTTGTTAATTTGTTTTTACGTATAAGTGAAGTCTTTTTGTAAGAATTAAAACTATTATAGACAAAGTTTATTGATAATGGTTTGAATTTATACGATTTTCGCAATATAATGAACATCCAACTAAGTATAACCGAACAATGCAACCTCCGCTGTAGTTATTGCTATTACAAAGAATCGCATGCGAAACGCAATGCCGTAATGAGCGATGATGTCATGGAGGCGACCGTTTCGTTGGCGGTACAAAGGTGCGTTGAACAGAAACAGACGACTTTTAATATCACTTTTTTTGGTGGCGAACCGCTTTTGCGGGTGGATTTCATCAAGAAGACGGTAAAATTTGCAAAGGACCTGATTAAGAGCCGTAGGGCGGAACTGCCGCGAGATTTTGCACTAACCTTTGCCGTCAACACGAATGGAACCCTCTTTACCGATGAAATCGTGAGGTTCCTGAAAAGGGAGAAGTTCACCATCTATCTTTCTGTTGATGGCCCGGAAAAGAAACACAATATATCACGGAAAA
Source organism: Fibrobacter sp. (assembly GCF_017551775.1). Taxonomy (NCBI): domain Bacteria; kingdom Pseudomonadati; phylum Fibrobacterota; class Fibrobacteria; order Fibrobacterales; family Fibrobacteraceae; genus Fibrobacter; species Fibrobacter sp. The sequence goes on from NZ_JAFZKX010000079.1 coordinate 12,228, forward strand.
CTGTGGACGGGAAGGGGAGTTTCAAGGCGATAAAGCCCTTCATCCCTGCTATGGCGGATTTGAACGCTGTCGTGTTGATGGTCGTTACGCGCTTGCACGTTCGCGGATTGGCGAATTCCGTAAAGTGGATGTTCGGGCAGGGCTTCAAGCGTGTTTCGACATGCGTGGATTTCGACGGCTCCTGGAGCAGCGAAGATTTCGATGCGCTTGTAGTTGAATACGAAAAGCTGGCGAGATTCTGGTACAATGCCAAAAGGAAGGGCTCGGATATTTATTTGGGCACCATTCAGGACAAGGTCACGATGTGTTTTATGGGTATACGCCAAAAGCTTTATACGTGTTATATGAACCCAGATTCGCTTGCTGTTGCTGCTAATGGGAATACCTTCCCTTGTACTCGGTTTATCTCCAGCCAGAACGGCGCTCCGTATATTACGGGAAACGTGTTCGATATGCGTAGCGGAATCTACAAGGGCGTTTTGCCGAGAGATGTTCGCCGTTTCATGGAAAAAGACAGGAAAGAATGTGACGGGTGCGCGATTCGTCAACGTTGCCTTGCGCATGAATGCGGGTGCACCTCCTTTTATACGACAGGAACGTTGGACAAGGTTTCTCCGGAAGTCTGTACCCACGAACGGATCTTGTGCGCAATTTGCGATGAATATGCGGCAAGGCTGCAACGGATTTATGGTCCGGAAAGTGTTCTTTAATTAACCGTAAACCTAAACAAAGAGGAAAGAATGGCAAAAATACATGAAAAAACACTGTTGAAAAAGAGCCGTGTGGCTAAGAGAATCGTTACCGATCCGGCAAAGATGATTACAGCTGCTGAAGCCGAAAAGGTTCGTCATATAATCATAATCATCGATGATTTTTATGAATTGCTGAAAAAGAAGAAAGGCTGGCCTGGTGATCCGGTGCAGCCGGGTACGGTCATGAACAAGGCCAGAAGGCAGATGGTTACGTCGATGAAGCAGCTCAGGAAGGCTTCTGTGAGGATGGAGGCTGTAATCAATAGGGATATCAATAGAAGAAAGTAGAAGATACTTTCTCTTCTGAAAACCTGATAAAGATCCTTCCTTCGGGAAGGATTTATTTTGCATGAAAGAATTCTTGTGTAAAATTTTGATTGTAAAGTGGACGGAAAAGTATTGAAAAGAATACATATACAACGCAATGTATTGTTATCTCTTACTTGTTAATTTGTTTTTACAGATAAAATAAAATGTTTTATAATAATTAAATGTATTATAAATAAAGTTTCCAACAATATCTAAAGTTATTCGATTTTTTGCATAATGAATGTTGAATTGAGTATTACCGAACAATGCAACCTCCGTTGCAGCTATTGCTATTATAGAGAAACCCATGCGAAGCGCTGTGCCGTAATGAGCGATGAAGTTATGGAAGCGACTGTTCGGCTTGCTGTGAAAAGGTCTATAGAACAACAAGATTCATTCCTCAACATTACTTTTTTTGGTGGCGAACCCCTTCTGCGAATGGATTTCATCAAGAAATCCGTAAAATTTGCAAAAGAGTTGGTCAAGCAGAATGCGGGAAAACTGAAAAAAAAGTTCATGCTTCATTTTACTGTCAATACGAATGGCACCTTGTTGACGGATGAAATTATAAAATACTTGAAAAAAGAACGATTTGGGGTGTCTTTATCCTTGGATGGTCCCGAAAAGAAGCATAATATTTCGAGAGTGACCAAAGACGGCAAGGGAAGCTTTGGGGCTATCAAGCCTTTTATTCCGACGTTGGTGGAAATGGGGGCTCAGGTTATAAGTGTTGTGACTCAACAACACATTAAAGGTCTGGCTAATTCTATTAAGTGGCTTTTTAAGCAGGGGTTTAAGGATGTGGGCGTAGCCCAAGATTTTAACGGCAAATGGACTGGTGAAAATTTTGACGATTTGATTGTGGAATACGAAAAATTGGCACGTTTTTGGTATCGTTCTAAGAAAGAGGGATCTAGCATTCATTTAAGCTTGATTCAGGACAAAGTGTTGATGAATGTCATGGGAATGCGTCAAAAGGAATTCGGATGCTTTATAAATTCTCGTACTCTCGTTGTGGCTGCTGATGGAAATGTATTCCCCTGTACGCGCTTTATTTCTACCCAGAAGAACGCTCCCTATGTTATTGGAAACATTTTTGATGAAGAGAGCGATGTTTATAAGGGCGTATTTCCACCGAAAATCAATCGTTTTGTAAAGAACGATAGGAAGGAATGTGATGGCTGCGCAATTCAATACCGCTGTCTTGCGCATGAATGCGGGTGTACTGCGTTCTATTCAACAGGATCGCTTGATAAAATTTCCCCAGAAGTTTGTACGCATGAAAGGATTCTTTGTGCAATTTGTGACGAGTATGCCTCAAAGCTTCTTCGTGAGACTTCTCTAGAGTATTTGCTTTAATCAACCCCAAATAAACCCTAAACAAAGAGGATAAAATGGCTAAAACAACCCCCAAAAAAAGTGAAACAAAGATTGCTGTAGAACGTCAGAAAGCAGCGTCAGCAATCTTTACTAAAAAAGAATATCTCTGGATTAGAGACTTCGGCGAAATTTTGCCCCCTTGGTTTATTCGTGGTATTCCTGCTCCTGAAATTATTACGAATTTCCAAATGACCGCAGTTCAAAGGAAGCAGTTTAAGACCATGAGTGCCAATATCAAGAAACAAGCCAAGGCACTCACCCAAAACATTCAGAGGGTTGCCACTCTTGCAGCGAAAGTTGAAAAAAATGCGGCAAAAGTTTCTAATGCAAAAGTTGCTAAGAAGTAATTTTTTCCTTGAAACAACAAAAGGTCTTTCCTTAGGGGAGGGCCTTTTTTTTATTTTTTAGTCATGAATCATTCTGTTAGCGAAAAACTTTTTGCAGAAGCCAAGAACTTGATGCCGGGTGGCGTGAATAGCCCGGTGCGCGCCTACGGCAATGTCGGTGCGACTCCTCCGTTTATAGCCCGCGCGAAGGGCTGCCACATATATGATGTGGATGGCAACGATTATATCGATTACGTGGGCAGCTGGGGCCCGATGCTCCTGGGTCATGCCCACGATGCGGTTATCAACGCCGTTGCCGAAACGGCGAAGAACGGCCTTAGCTTTGGCGCTCCGTGCGGACTTGAATCGGAACTTGCAAAACTCGTGATGAGCCTTGTGCCGAGCGTGGAGATGATTCGCATGGTGAACAGCGGCACCGAGGCGACGATGAGCGCCATCCGTGCGGCCCGCGGGTTTACCGGTCGCGACAAGATTGTGAAATTCGAGGGTTGCTATCACGGCCATAGCGATAGCCTGCTCATCAAGGCGGGCTCGGGAATGCTCACTACGGGCAAGCCGAGCAGCAAGGGCGTTCCGGCGGACCTTGCGAAGTACACGCTCACGCTCCAGTACAACGACGTGGCGGGCGTGAAGGAGCTCTTCGACAAGATTGGCGACGAGATTGCCGGTGTCATCGTGGAACCGGTGGCGGGGAATATGGGCGTCGTGCCCGCGAAACCCGAATTCCTGCAAACGCTTTCTGCGGAAACCAAGAAGCACGGTGCGCTCCTGATCGTGGACGAGGTCATGACGGGCTTCCGCGTGGGTATCCACTGCGCGCAGGGCCTGTACGGCATCAAGCCCGACCTCACGACCTTCGGGAAGATTATCGGCGGCGGCATGCCCGTCGGTGCGTACGGCGGTCGTCTTGACGTTATGCAACAGATTGCGCCGCTCGGCGGTATTTACCAGGCGGGGACGCTTTCCGGTAACCCGGTCGCTATGGCGGCGGGGTTAACGACGATGCGTGAACTGGGCGCGCATCCCGAATACTACGTGCATGCGGAAGCGATGACCACGCGCCTGCTCGATGGCCTCAAGGATGCGGCCGCCTCCGCGGGTATCGCGATTTCTACGAACCAGGTGGGCTCCATGGGCTGCATCTTCTTTACCGAAGGCCCTGTGGAATGCTTCGCCGATGTGCAGAAGTCCGACCTGGAACTGTTCCGCAGGTATTTACTCGGGATGCTCGACGAGGGCATCTATCTGGCACCGAGCCAGTTCGAGGCAATCTTCGTGAGTGCCGCACATACGGAAAGCGACATCGACCGTACCGTCGATGCCGCCAGGAAAGTTTTCAAGACGCTTTAATTACCAACGTCACCCTGAACTTGTTACCGGGATGTCACCCTGACGCAGGTCAGGGTCAGCAGTTCTCTTCTGGCTAAGAATGCCGATCTTGACTTTCGTCAGGATGACTCTGGGCAGGGGCAGTCGAAGTTTCTGCATTCTCGGCATTCTCCGCTTTCTGCGCTTCGGCATCCTTGTCGCGGATGGTGGCGCGGCGAATCTTTCCGCTGATGGTCTTGGGCAGTTCCGAAACGAAGTCGATGATGCGCGGGCTCTTGTAAGAGGCCGCGACCTTCTTCGTGAACAGCTGGATTTCCTTCGCCAATTCCTTGGACGCTTCGTAGCCCTTCTGCAACACGATGGTCGCCTTCACGGCCTGCCCGCGGTCCTTGTCCTCGACGCCCGTAACCGCCACTTCAAGGACGGCGGGGTGCTTGTGGAGCACTTCTTCCACTTCGAAGGGGCTGATGCGGTAACCCGAACTCTTGATGAGGTCGTCGGTGCGGCCTACGAACCAGTAGTAACCGTCCTTGTCGCGAGTGGCCGTATCGCCCGTATGGTAGACTCCGCCCTCGAAAACCTTCTCGGTGCGTTCTTCGTCGCGGTAGTATCCGCCGAACATTCCGAAGGGCTTGCCTTGGTCAATCTTGATGATGAGTTCACCGACCTCGTCGACTCCGCACGGTTCTCCGTCGGCGTTCACGATTTCCATGCTGTATCCCGGGGAGGGCTTTCCCATGGAACCCGGTCGCGGCTCGGTGTACCCGAAGTTGCCCGTAGTGAGCGTAAGTTCTGTCTGGCCGTAACCTTCCTGCATGCGCAGGCCCGTCTGTTCGTAGAACCTATTGTAGATGTCCAGGTTCAGGGCTTCGCCTGCCGTGGTGCAGTGCTTGAGGTTCGAAAGGTCGTACTTGCTGATTCCGTGCTGCAGAATGTAGCGGTACACGGTGGGCGGGGCGCAGAATGTGGTCACCTTGTATTCGGCCATCTTCTCCAGGAGCTTGCCCGGGATGAACACCTTCATGTCGTAGGTGAACACGGCAGAACCGGCAATCCACTGCCCGTAAATCTTTCCCCACAGGGCCTTGGCCCATCCGGTCTCGGCGACGGTGAGGTGCCTGCCGCCGTCCACCACGTGCTGCCAGTACTTGGCGGTGACGATGTGACCGAGCGGGTAGGTGAATGTGTGGGCCACCATCTTCGGGTTCGAACTCGTGCCGCTCGTGAAGTAGACGACCATGATGTCGTCGTTCGAGATGGCGTCTTCGCCGGAGGGGCGTTCGAACTTGGCGGGGTAGATTTCGTAGTCGTCGTAGAAGCTAATCCAATTCTGGCGTGCGGTCAGGCCGACGGTCACGAGCTTTTCGACGGAGGGGCTCTTCGTCTTGGCCTTGTCCACTTCCTTCTGGAGGGCGGGCTCGTCGTAGGTCACGACCATTTTCACGTCGGCGGCCTTGAATCGGTATTCCAGGTCTTCGGCGGCGAGCATGTTCGTTGCCGGGATGGCGATAGCGCCTATGCGGTGGAGTGCCAGCAAGAAGAACCAGAATTCGTAGCGGCGGCGCAAAATGAGCATCACGCGGTCGCCCTTCTTGATTCCCTGGTCCTTGAGGAAGTTCGCCGTGCGCTGGGAAGCGAGCGAGAGGTCCTTAAAGGTGAAGATATGGCTTTCGTCGTTGTCGTCGCACCAGACCAGAGCTTCGCGCTTGGGTTCGTTCTTGGCGTATTCGTCAACGACGTCGTAAGCGAAGTTGAAGTTGTCCGGGATAGAAATCTTGAAGTTCTGGTAGAGATCTTCGTAAGATTCGTAATCGGTGCGGGCTAGAAACTTGTTCAGCAGCATGTGTCAATCCGGTTGTTTCGGGGCTTACAGATCCCGGTACATGATTTTTTCGCGCATGGTAGATGTGTAGCGTACCATGTTCAAAATGCGCTTTTCTCCGATGGTCCTGAAGTCCTTGTCGTGGAATACCAGACGATGGACTCCGCCCGGGAGGAGCATCCTGAGGCAAGCGTAGGTCTGCGCGATTCCGAGCAACGCTGCCGGGATGATGGAAAAACTGTGCGTGCCGGAATTCGTCTTCTTGATTTTCCCGTTGACCTTCTGATAAATGCCGTGGTAGTCTTCGTAGTAATCGAAGATTTCGAGCGCCTGCTTTTTCAGGTGCTTGTTTCCGAACCAAATCGGGGGGATGAATCCGGAGGGCTCTCCGGTCCCGTGCGCCTTCCAGAGGGCGAGGCTCCTCTTGAGGAGAGCCTGCGTGAAGCGCTCGTTGAGGCCGGCGAATTCAGCCTCGTTGTTAGAAATCCACAGGGCGATTTTGCCGAAGATGTTGCGCTTGATGGTAAGGTCCGCGCGGTGGCGTGCGCCGTGGAGCATGATTTCGTAGCCGTCCTGCACAAACTTTTCGAGTTCTTCGCGGAACTGTTCCGCCTCGGATTCCGGTGCGGCACCGAACGAGGGGATCACGGCGATACTGATGGGGGAGCCGGCGGCTTCCGCAATCTTGCGGATTTGCACGCTGGCGCGCTTGTAGTTCAGAACGCTAAAGCTGTGGTAGCAGATGATGAATTTTTTCTTTTTCTGGAAAGAAGCCTCGGCTGCCTGGATGTCTGCAATGTCCTTGTTGTGTTCCATAAGGGCCTACTTGTTGTCGCGGTTAGAGATGTAGCACTCTTCCTCGAGTTTCTGTGAGATGAAAAGATGATAGAAGAAAAAGAGGATTACCGTGAGGACGGAAATCCTTATCCACGATTTGAACAGCCAGTCGGACATATGGAACTCCTTGGTTCGGTGCGGTACAACGCCCGCACTCTACCCGAAAAATACAATAATTGCCCCGAAAAGGGCAAAAGAATTACGCTAAACCCCGTATTTCTTTATGACGACCACGCCGTTGTGCCCGCCAAAACCGAGGGAGGCAGAGACGGCCACGTCGATATTGCCTTCGATACCCTTGTTCGGCACGTAGTCGAGGTCGCATTCCTCGTCTGGGTTGTCGAGGTTGATGGTGGCGGGGTAGAACGAGTTCTTTACGGCGAGAGTGCTGATGATGGCCTCAATGACGCCCGCGGCGCCGACGCAGTGGCCGGTCATGCTCTTGGTGCTCGATACCTTGATCTTGTAGGCGTGTTCGCCGAGCGCAATCTTGAGCATCTGGGTCTCGGTAAGGTCGTTCAGGTGCGTGGAGGTGCCATGCGCATTGTAATAGTCCACGTCGGTGGGGGCGATGCCGGCATCCTTCATGGCGCGGACCATGGCCTTTGCGCAGGTCTCTCCACCCGGGCGCGGGCTCGTGATGTGGTAGGCGTCGGCGGATGCGCCGTAACCGGCCAGTTCCGCATAGATCTTGGCGCCGCGGGCCTTCGCGTGCTCGAGTTCCTCGAGGACGAGTACGGCACCGCCTTCGCCCATGACAAAGCCGCTACGGTCTTTGTCGAACGGGCGCGACGCCTTCTCGGGGGCGTCGTTGAACTTGTCGGTGAGGGCGTGCATGCCCGCAAAGCTCTTGATGGAGTATTCGGTAATCCCGCTTTCGGAACCGCCGGCGAGGCACACGTCGATTCTGCCCGAGCGGATGGCGTCCAGGGCGACCCCGATGGCGTCGGTGCCGGAGGCACAGGCGGTGCAGATGGTGTGGGCGAGTCCCGTAATCCCGAGGGCGATGGAGACGTTCGCGCAGGCCTCGTTCGGGATGAGTTCCGGCATGGCGAGCGGGGAAACCCTGCGCTTGCCGCCTTCTATATATTTATTGTAGGTCTCGTCGAGGATATCCATGCCTGCAAGGCCGTTTCCGGCGACGATGCCGGTGGTGTCTTCGGCGAGCTGTTCGCGGGTGAGGTTCGCATCCTTGACGGCTTCGTTTGCTGCGGCCACCAGGAATTGCGTGAAACGGGCCATGCGGCGGGCTTCCTTCGGGTCGATTCCGTGCTCTTCGGGCTTGAAGTCCTTGACTTCGGCCGCAATCTTTACCGGGCAGTTGCTCGCGTCGAACTGCGTGATGGGGCCGATGCCGCATTTGCCCTGCTGGATGGCTGCCCACAGTTCGGGGACGGACTTGCCTACGGGGCTTACGGCGCCCATGCCGGTGATGACGACTCTTCTTGCATTCATGTTGGCCTCAGTGTTTTTGGTGCCAAAGATAGATTTTTTATCTGCTTTTATCTACAGAATCGTAAAGTTGACAAAGATAATTGTAATGTAAGAAATAAAAAAACATTTGTGAAATACTATAATTTAGTATAGTCCCGTTTGTATTTTTCGAATTATTTTATTATATTTCGTTCTATACGAAACACAAATTAATCACTCTTATACTTCATAAAGGAGAAAACAATGAAAAAGATTCTGCTTGCCTCTATGGTTGGTGCTGTGGCACTTCTCGCGGGCTGCGAAATTGAAGTTCTTGATCCGTCTTGCGAAATCAAGGCTTTGGGCTCGACCGCTATGTGCGTTACCTCCGAGAACAAGAGCTATATCCACGAAGCATGTGAAGATGCCCAGAAGGGCTATCCTCTGAGCGATGGTTATGAAGACTATGGCTGTGCTGGTGGTGCAAAGCAGGTTTGCTCCGGCTACGATAATGGCACTTACTTCACAGTGAACTTCTACTATGAAACCAGGCTTTCTTGTGACGAAGTTCTCCAAGATTTTTTGGATGGTGAAGATGAGTACGGTTTTGATGAGGATGATCCGTACTACATGAAGGCTTTGAAGTTTACTCAGAAGAAGCTCGAAGCCAAGAAGTAATCGAATCTGAATGGTAGTTGGTATGAAAAAAATCGTTCTCGCATCCGTATTTGTCGCCGCGGCGCTTTTTACAGCCTGCGGTGAGGATTCTTCTAGTACGGCTCCGGCCGTAAAGAAATACTCCTGCGACATCAACATCGATGCGGGTATTATTGCCGTGCGCACATGCGTCGAAGCGGAAGACCAAGCCAAGATCAACACTGTTTGCGACGGAGTGAACGCTTTGTTCGCCGATGCAGGCAAGGCTGGCTCGGAATGCTCAGGCAAATCGGTCAAGAAATGTGATGCTGAAAAGGATGGCGTATCCTTTACCGCATATTTCTATGATGATACCTTTGCAGAAGAGTCTTGCGACGACCTCGTCGACCAGGCTACGGCTTTCGGTTTCTAATCAATACCTTGAAAGCGAAAAATTTGACCCGGCTCTGCCGGGTCTTTTTCTTTTTGTATGAACCGAAAAACCACCAGCTAGGTGGTGGTTCTTTTTTTTACGCTTTTCGAATTACTTCAAAATCACGTTCTTTGCACTGAATTTGCCGTTTTGCTTTACGGCCACGACATACCGGCCGTTGGGCACAGCGCCAGAATTCCAATTCACCATATGGATTCCCGGCTGCATGTTGTCCTGGGAAACGGTCGCGACCACATCACCGCGGATGTTCATGATAGAAATGACAACCTTCCCGGCAGACTTGAGTTCAACGGTAACAGCGGAGTGATCAAATCCCTTGATTTCCGGAGTAAGGATCGATCCGGCTGCAACAGGAGCGATTTCGCCAACTGCCGGAGCGGCAACAATGGCTTCAGCACTCTTGGAGAGGGCCTTGCCATTCCAGTGGATATAGCTGAAGTAGGTATCTTCCTTCTTTTCATACATGATGTTAAAATAACGAGAGCGACCTAAAGCGGGAACTTTCCAAGCATTTTTATTATGCTCTTCTATACAATCGTAATGACTCATATTTACTGTTTTGTCTTCAAATACTAGAAATCCATCATTATCTGTAACAGGAGTTCCATTATCATCATATTTCGGGTTGGACTCTATCTGAAATTCGACAACCCATTCTTCTTTATAACACTTTTTGTCATCCTCATCATCTACACGGAATTCGGTATAAACAATATTGTTTATTTTCGGATTGTCGGCAAAGATTCCATAGCTTGCCGAGAACGGATACGCCACGCCACCAGCTCCCCCCTGCACCAAGCAATATTCCAATTTTGCGTCATCATCTATGACACTCGGCCATACCGCTGACGATCCTTTAGGAGCATTTTTATTATTCTTATTTTCCGTATCATGATAACGGGTAAACGGCTTTGATCCCAACGGACAATATCGGCTTGTCCTCAACACAACGTAATCGTAGCGGGCCCTCGGTAGTCGTCCATTGCTAGGAGTCTCAATAACGCAGTATTTAAAATCGACAAAATTGTTAGAGCGAAAGTCTATTCCCGGATGATTATCCTCGCCGCGTGTGACTCCTGAATTATTGTTATGGTCCTCCACATCGAGGGTTATGGTAAACTCTTTTTGACAGCTAGCCTTGTTATCCACCTTTATAACGCCGACAGTAGTCCTCCATAACGAACTCATTGGCGGCAATCCATTTTCAGCTCCCTTCCATTTAATCGTATGGTAAACCACGTCTTTTCCATCTTCGACGATTTTCATAATTCGGTTCTTGATTGATTGATCCTTGATATCATGCCAGTCCCAACCATTTTCATTATTGCTGTCTTCATCGTCTATTTTGACCTGGTTTCGCACAATAGAGCTAGAGGACGAGGGATTGGCGAAAACACCGAATTGTTTCTTGAACGGATACTGGTATTTCGCATTTTTATCCGCAGGCACAAAACAGTATTCTAACTTGGCGTCCTTATTAATAACACTTGGCCAAACATCGAAAGAATTCTTTGGCCTATTTATGTTATTCTTATCCTCCGTATCGTGATAACGGGCAAAAGCCATAGCTCCATTTGGGCATTTGTCGTCCAATCTCAGCACCACGTAATCATAGGGCACCTTGACGAGTTCATCGTAATCAAAGACGCAATAGAAGAAATCTACCTCTTTTTCACCTTTTATCCCTATGGGTTTCTTGTCGTCTCCGGAATATTTCGTAGCGTTGTTGTGGTCTTCCGCATCAAGAGTGAATCTTGCTAGCGGATGCTGATTAGGACATGCTTCAATATCATCGAGCAGAACACCAATTTTTGCAGCAAAACTCATTGATGCCGCCAAAGCGATTAGTAGATATGTTTTTTTCATTTTTTTCCCGTTAAAAAAGAGACATATAATGTAAAAATAAAAATTTAACTATTCATACAATAAGAACAATATATTTGTACTATAAATTTACCGTAAATTAACATTACTTTAAATAAGTTTGCGCAAGAAAACACGTTTTATCTCACGAAACGAAAAAAGTGCCCCGCTGGCAACGTGGGGTCTTTTTTATATTTTAATTGAAACAAAAAGGATTTGTATATGAAAAAATTATTTGGTGTTGTTGCCGTTGCGATGATTCTTTCGGCGTGCAGTGATGGCGATAGCGGTCTCTATTCCTGCGAGACCCGTGCCGAAGGTCATGACGAGCATTTGTGTTATGAATCGACTGAAGAAGACTTTATGGATTGTCGTGAAGATGAAAACATGCATACTTCCTATAAGTACATCTACACGCCTGGTCGGGGATGTCCCAATGGCGCTTTGCGTGTTTGCGATGCTGAATTGGTTCCGGGACATCCTTATACGGTTTATGTTTACAGCAAGGATATTGCCGATATGGGTTGCAGACGGGTTGTTCCGTTTTAATCTGGATTGAGCCTTTAGTGTAGCCCGGCCTTAGTGTTGGGCTTTTTCTATATTTGGGAAAAAAATGAGGTCTATGGCATGATTGTCTCTTGGATGACGACGAATAAGTGTAACTTGACGTGCAAGCACTGCTACCAGGATGCGGGTGAGAACAAGGCGGCTGAACTCACGACCGCCGAGGCGCTCAAGCTCATTGACGAGATTGCCAAGGCCGGATTCAAGATCATGATTTTCAGCGGCGGCGAGCCCATGACCCGCCCCGATATCGTGGAACTGGTGGCGCATGCCTCTAGCAAGGGGCTCCGTCCGGTGTTCGGCACCAACGGCACGCTCATCACGCACGATTTGGCCTTTGAACTCAAGAAGGCGGGCGCCATGGCGATGGGCATCAGCATCGACAGTATCGATCACGACCGCCACAACGATTTCCGCGGTCTCCCGAACGCTTTCGAACTCACGATGATGGGCATCGAGAACTGCAAGGCGGCGGGCCTCCCGTTCCAGATTCATACGACCATCATGGATTGGAACCAGAACGAAATTTTCGACATCATGGACTGGGTCAAGGAAATCGGCGCGGTGAACCACCAGATTTTCTTCCTGATTCCCGTGGGCCGCGGCAAGGAAATTGAAGGTCACGCATTGCGCGTCGCCGAATACGAGGGCCTGCTCCGCAAGATCATGGAAAAGAGCCGCACGCTCGGCATCCCCGTGAAGCCCACCTGCGCCCCGCAGTTCCTCCGCATCGCGGACCAGCTGGATATCAAGACGCGTTACAGCCGCGGTTGCCTCGCCGGTCTCGACTACTGCATCGTGAGCCCCATCGGGAAGGTGCGCCCCTGCGCCTACATGATGGAAGAGGCGGGCGACGTGCACGACACTCCGTTCGACGAAATCTGGGCGAACGCCGAAGTGTTCAAGAAGCTCCGCACCAAGGCCTACGCCGGTGCCTGCGGCAAGTGCAAGTTCAACGACCGCTGCGGCGGTTGCCGCGCCCGTGCCGCCTACTACCACGACGGCGACTTTATGCAAGAAGACTCCTACTGCGCTTACGGACGCGGGCTTAAGTAATTATGTTGTCTTGTCTATTGATTTTTTTGATTTATGTTCTAGTTCCTTATCTGCTTAAATCAAAGAAATTTGTTGAACGGGACAATCTTAAGTGGATTGTTTGGTTAGGATCTTTCCCTGTTTTTGGTGTTATAATTTTTTTTGATTTTTTTGTTGGTGAGAAAGCCTATTGTTATATCAATTTGCCTAATATCTTTGGCTGGCTTGGAATTACGCTAATGTTTTGGCTTATAATGATTCCAATCGTTTTTCTAGGACGGTCTTTTGGAAAACATGTTCCACCTTGGGAAGTTTCGCCAAGTGAAGCTAGTGATAATGCGGGTGACCTTTTCGAGATGGCTTTGAAAATTGGCAAGGAAAAACGTGAAGGGAAGGATACTTCGGAATTGCTGGCCGAATACGAACAAAAGGTGAAAAATTTCGAAGAAACTGGCAGTTTGGTTTCATCGGATGACGCTCAATTTTATGCGGACGATCTTTTCGACATGGCAATGAAAATAGGCAAGGAAAAACGCGAAGGAAAAGATACCTCGAAACAGGAAGCTGAGTATAATCGAAAAGTTGAATCTCTTGAGAAAAATGGCTATCTAGACGAGCATTAGGATTTTTGATTTATGGATAACACGAACGAAGACGAAAAATTCATGCGCATGGCGCTCCGCGAGGCGGAAAAGGCCTTCGATGAGAAGGAAATCCCCATTGGCTGCGTCATCGTGAAGGATGGCGTGGTGCTCGGGAAGGGCCACAATCAAATCGAGATGCTCAAGGACGCCACCGCCCATGCCGAGATTCTGGCTATCGGGACGGCTGCCGGCAAACTTGAAAACTGGCGCCTGGACGGTTGTACTTTGTATGTAACGCTCGAACCATGCCCCATGTGCGCAGGAGCCATCCTCAACAGCCGTGTCTCCCGTGTTGTCTACGGTTCGCCGGATACCCGCTTCGGTGGCTGCGGCACGACTATCGACGTGATTACGAATAACGCCCTCAAGCGCGATGTCGAGGTAGTGGGTGGATTGCTCGCCGACGAGTGCCTGGGCATCTTGAAGGCGTTCTTCCAGCGTATGCGTCTCGAAAAAGGTGACTCGGGTGCAAAAGCCTAGTTTTTTGCCTTAAAAAGCCATTTTTGCCTGCTCAAATCCTTTCTTTTTACTTAAATTTCCAGTATGAGTTTTACCAAGTTTTGCGCCGCCTCTGCCGCGCTGATTTTCCTGTGTTCTTGCGAAAGCAATGACGTTTCCTTGGCATTCAACACCCAGTCTGCCCCCGTTCAAAAATATTTCCTGGAATCGTCCATCGACGCCATGCTCCCGAGCGATTCCGGCGTCACCGTCCCCGAGGCGATGGAGACCCACCTCAAGGTGCAGGCCACGCTTTCTGAACTGGTGGCCTACGACAACGGTTCCGGCCGTTTCGAGATGAAGATTGACTCGGTCGACTACAAGAGCGACAAGCGTACGGTCGAAGATTACCTCTATATTGAGAAGTACCTGCTGACGCAGCACTTCCAGTACAAGATGGCCCCCGATGGCTCCGTGAGCGAACCTGCTGTGGAAGATGTCGCCTTGCAGCCGGGTTCCGAGGAACTCAACCTGCTCAAGCTGTTCATGAAGGTCCAGCCGATTCTCCCCGGCAATCCGGTGAAGGTGGGTGAAACCTGGGAACGCTCGGTCGAAATTCCCGAGACCAACAAGACGACTACGGTCTACAAGTCGTTTACGCTGGAAGAGGTCTATCTGCATGACGGTGTCCAGATGGCGAAGATTGGGATGAACGTCAAGTACCGCGAGGTGGCCGATTCTACCGCCAACGTGCAGATGGAAAGCAAGGGCTTTGTTGTCGGTACGGGTTCCATCCTGTTCGATATGACCCATGGCGTGGTTTCGTCGGTGACGCTCGATCTTTCGGGCCATGTCGATGTGAATGATCTTGTCGCGAACAACGTGATTCCCGATATGCATGTGCTCCAGAAAATCAAGTTACGGAGTGAGTTCTAATGTTCACGCGCGGTTTGAAATTTGCACTTTGCACGACGCTGCTGTTTGCTGCTGCGGCGTTTGCAAGCGAGATGCCGTTCCCGCATCCAGAAAACGGCAGCATCCGCCTTACGGAAAAGGATAGTCCGTATATCCTTGAACAGGGGGTCGTGGTTTCCTCTTCCGATACGCTCTATGTTGAACCCGGCGTTACCGTGCTCATGGGGGAATACGCGAAACTCACGCTTCGCGGCTCCATCCATATCTTGGGTACGGAAGCGAAGCCGGTCGTATTCCGCAGCGCCGATTCAAGCGGCAGCTGGAACGGTCTCCATCTGGTGTCCACGAACCGTCCCTTCGAAATAAAGAACTTTGTCGTGCAGAATGCGTTCCGCAATACGGTGTTCCGCTCGCGCGGAATCTTCGAGAACGTGAATTTCGTGAACAACTACTACGGCCTCTGGGTCGATGATGTCCCCGAGGTTTTCCTTGCGCGTTGCGACTTCGTGCGCAACCGTTTTGCGCTTTCCATCCGCGCGGGCAAGGTCATTTCTGCCGATACCAAGATTTCCGAGAACGTCTACGGGCTCTATCTTGAAGCGGGCGGCGATTACAACGGCGATATTTCTGCTATCAAGGGAAACCTGGAATCGGATGTCCGCAAGGAAGCCGACGAAATGGCGGGTGCAGGCAAGCGCGTGAGCCGGAGTATCTGGCAGCGTATTGAGACTGGTTTCTAAGAGGTTGATGTGGAAGAATCATTCCGTCGATCCATAAGAAAGATGACTGGTGCAAGCATTCGCCTGAATGCCTGCCCGAACAGGTCGTCCATGGTGGCGGATCTTTCCCAGTCCATGATGGTCACCTGGTCTATCGCCTTGTACGAACATCTCGACGCTTTGCTCAACAATCTCGATCCGTCGGTAAGCAATTCGGAACAGATTTCTTATAGCGAGACCGCCTGGAAACTTGCCGATGCGAGTTTCCCGCAGATTATTGCCGACGCGAACAAACTGTATGACGAGTTCCGCGCCAAGTGGATGCAGCGTTTCTCGACGGAAGAGGTCTTGCGGCTTTTGTTGGAAGGCGGTGACTTCTTGGTCCATGACGAAGAGAAGGGCTGGATGCTTGCCGTGAAGAACAACAAGCAGGATGTGAACGCGTTCTATTCCGCGACAATCCACCTGCTGGTTAGCGATGCCGAGCCGCTGTTTGTGCGCATGCATGGCCGCGTAATGCAGTTGCAGGAAAAACTCTGCAAGTACTGGCATGGCGAAAGTGCCGTCGATGCGGTTTCGAAACTGTTGCCCTGCCTGGAATCGTCGCTGCGCGAAAAGGAAAACGCGATGGTCGTTTCCCTGCGCAGTTCCCTGAACGTTCTTGCGAAGAAGCGCTTTGCGGCGGCATTCAATACCAAGGCGCCTGCCCGCTATTACCGCTCTGCGGCTTCCTGCGCAAGGAACGTGGGCCGCTTCTGGAACCCGCACTATGCTTACGAGAACGGGTTCCTTGCCTTCACGGACGATTTCTGCGATTATGCCCGCGACTTGACGCTCCACGTGATTGAATGGTACCACAGCAAGTGGTCGGTTTTTCTCCGCGGGTTCTCCCGTGGTCAGTTGAATTTGTTTGAAACAACGGCCTCTGCCGAGGCTAAAAATTAAGGATAAAAATGAAGAACGCATTTAACTCGATTCTGGTTCTCTCCGTTGTCGGATTGCTCGTATTGATTGCGGGCGCCATCTACTTCGGGGCTCCGCTCTTCGGCTGGATCATCATGGCGGCGATTTTCGCCGTGTTCATCGTTGAACAGTTCAAGCTCCTCGCGAGCCTCAAGCGCATCGCCGAAGAGGACAGCGTTATCGAATCGTGCGAAAGCAGCCGTAAGTTCTCGGTCTCCGGTGACGGCATTGTGGCAAAGCGCCTGAAGCAGGCGCACGAGATGCTCTCGAAGGGAGTGAGGCTCGATTCCCCGATTGCGTTCGAGGTCCTTTCCAACAGTTCCACGGTGGCGGTTCCCCGCAGCTCGGGCGGAACGGTGATTCTGCTCGGCCTTATGGGTACGTTCTTCGGCCTCATGTATTCTGTCGCGACGGCCGGTGTCGCTATCGACAATTCTACGACGCAGGGTACGCTCGATACCATCCAGGTGCTTTTTGGCAACATGAAGGGTATCTTCGGTACTAGCCTCTGTGGCCTTTTCGCGGCTCTCGTGCTCAATGCTTCCCGCGGCATGTTCCTTTCTCGCCGTGACGCCTTTGTCGTCCGTCTCGACGCCCTCACTCTGAGCATGCAGGGTGAATCTGCCGGCGAAAACGAGAAGAGCAGGGATGAACTCGGACGCCTCTTCGATTCCGTCGAAGAAAATCTTCGCAAGGTCGCTGAATCTGTGCAGGCCTCCCTCAACGGTATTGTATCCGAGGTGGGTGAAAAGCTTTCCGGCACTCTTGACAATATGAACGGCTCTGTCGACAAGCTGGGTGATTCCATCGGCGGCAGCATCTCGGATGCATTCAATCCGATGAAGAAGGAAATTGCGTCGCTCGCCGGTTCCGTGGAATCTATTCCGGGCAAGCTCGACGAACGCCTGAATGCTATTTCTGCGGGCTTGAATTCCGGCCTGGAGGGAATCTCTTCCGGCGTGAAGGAAGGCCTTTCGGGTGTTGCCTCGGCTACCGAGAAGGCGATGGAAAGCGCTACGAAAAATGTCGCCGCCGCGGTTTCCGATCAGGTCAGGCAGTCCGACGAACAGTGGAAAAACTTTATGGACAAGCTTGCCGCCGAGACGAGCTCGAACGTGGATGCCCAGAGGGAAGGTCTCGAGACCCTCAAGAATGTGGCGCTCCAGGTGGCGGAGAAGGCGCAGGCGGGTTCCGCGGAGCTTTCGCAGTCCGTTGCCGAAAAACTCAATACGCTTTCTTCCGATATCCTTGCCGCTTTCCAGAAGCTTTCCGATACCTCGGCGGTACTGCTCGAAGCGCAGAAGGCGCTTACCGAAAGCATCGACAACCGTGTGGTGAAGGAGAAGGAAGCGACCGACGCCCTGGGCGGAAACATCGTGCAGACGGCCGAACTCATGCGCGTGAACCAGAGCGAACTCAGTGCGAACCTCGAAATGCTTCGCAGTGCGCTCGAGACCATTCTCGAGAAACTCAGCGGCGATACTTCGGAACACGACGACGAAGAGAATTTTGTCGAGCGCCTCAACCAGTCGCTCGAAGCGTTCCACGAGCGTGCGAGCGAAGTGCTCCTCGAAAATGCGGTCAAGACCCAGGAAATCCTCCTCGAAGTGCTGGAGCAGACGCAGCGTGCCGCCCAGCTCTCCAATCCCAAGGCAGAGGGCTAGTCTATGCGTTTGCGTCGCGAAGAAGGCAGCAATCCGTGGATGGCCTATACCGACCTCGGTATAGCCCTCGTATCGCTGTTCATATTGGCGTTCGTTGCAATGGCGACCTTGAAGGAGCAGAAGGCGGAAGACCTTACCCGAACCGAGGAAGAGGTGCTGAACTGCCAAGAAGAAATGCGCAAGATTGCTACGGAACGCAATGCCCTTTTGGCGAAGAGCCTGCAGACCTCCATCGAAGCGGGCCTTATCGCTCTTGAAGACGGCAAAATCCAGATCCAGGCTTCGTTCCTTTTCCCGACGAACGGCGCAAACCTCACTAAGGAAGGTGTCGGCGTTATCAAGGGAATCAGCAAGGGCTTGCTGGATGCGCTCGATACCGGTGACGTCGTCATGGTGAGCGGCTTTACCGACGATATTCCTTTCAGCTCTTCAACGAATTATACGAACTGGAATCTTTCTACCGAACGCGCCGTGAACGTGGTGAAGACCCTCATCAACCAGGGCTTCCCATCCGACCGCATCTTTGCGGCTGGTTTCGGTGAATTCAGGCCCAAGTATCCCAATGACACCGAGGAACACCGCCGTCTCAACCGCCGCGTGGAAATTGGTGTGACTCCGCTTCGCCTGGGGAGTACCCGCTGATGCAGGAACGCATAGAATCAGTTCACCGTTCGATAGATTCCATACGCAAGTCGGGAACGCTCCCGCATTGGCGCATGGTCTATGCCGAGACGCTCCTGGAGCGTGCGGAGGACTATATCGCGATTGACCGCGAGCCCGAGGCGAACATGGTTCTCGACAAGCTATCCCGCTGGATTGCGACGCATGAACCGCCCGCATCGTCGGGTGCTGTTTCTGACGCCGCGCCCATGGTGTTTTGGAATGCCGAAATGCTCCGGAATGTCGTGGAGCAGGTGCGCGCGACTCTTTCGAAGAAGAAGATGCTTGTCCCCTCGACGGAACGCGAGGCCATCTCGCGCCGTATCGACGAGGTGGAAAAATGGCTGGACGAATCCAAGTTCCAGGAGGCGCACGAGGAACTTCTTTCGCTTCGCAGCGCCCTGATTGCGCGACTCCGCCGTTCTTACAGGGCTCGCATCGCCTCGACCGATTACCGTCACGGCTCGTTTGTACAGCCTGCGGGTACGCTTGTGGGCCCGTACAATTCCCGTCACACGCTCGAAGAGACGTTCCAGGTGATTGGCGAACGCGACCCGATTTGGATTGAAGACTTCCTGGATATTTACAACGACTTGTTCCGTATAGTCGAGCGCCTTGTCCCGCAAGACAAGAAGTGATAACCGAAGTAGATTGGGGTACGTATGGCTTACCGGATGCTGATGCGTTTTATCGGGGAATACGATGATCTCGCTTCCCTGTGGGATGATTTTGTATGCAAGTTCCCGGATGCGGAACTGCCCGATGCCGATTCTGGCGAGTGGTATAGCGTTACCGACGTCATGACCGACGAGTACGAGTGCCGTTTTGAGGAACTCCCTGAGACGGAGCTGCTTGCCATGGATGGCAGCATCTATATCGAAGAGGATTTCCCTGAAGAATACATGGAAGAACTCATGGAAAGGTTCGAACGCGTCTACGGCGTGTTCAAGTGGTCTTCTATGGATGTCGGGGTAGGGTGCGGTGAAAGCGAGGCCTGGGGCGAATTTACCGCGGACTTTGCCGACGATTACTCTGACGAGGCGAACGAAATCTCTGAAGCTGTTCTCGGGTTTTAGTATCGCCCGTCGTCATCTTTGACCGTGCTTGCTCATCTTGCAATGTCATCTCGAACTGCAGTAGTCAAGCAATTTAGCTATTCACATATCGCGGAATCGCAAATCTCCGTGAGCATGCGTTCGTGCGTGCAGACTTCTGCGGATACGCCTTCAAGGCGCCCTGTGGTATAGAACGACGTGCAGGCGCATTCGTGCATGCTGCAGCGGTAACGGATGTCACAGCCTTCGCATTCTGCCTTGTCGCGGGTGAAAAATTCGCGCACCTCGTTACAGGCAATCTCGTCAAATCCGGTAAAAACGTTCCCCTGCAGGTAGGGCGCATTCTCCTTACTGGTTATAAACCGCGAGCAGGGGAAAATGTTCCCGTTGGTCGCCACCCCGATGTTCCCGTCGTACACGTGACAGGAATATTGCCGGAGCCTCTTGCCCGAAAGCAATAGCTTCACCTTGTCTTGGATTGTCCCGAGGAAGAACTTTTCGCCCGCCTTGCGGCATTCAAGCCAGTACTGCGCCATCTCGCGGTATTGTTCGGCAAGCCTTTCGAAATCATCTCCGGTCCATTTGCCGTCGAAGTCTACGGCGGTCGCAATGCTTTTGAAACCTTGTGCGTGCAGCCACTTGATGCTTTCGGCAATCGTGCCGACATGTGCCCGCGTGATGGTGCTGAGGGCGGTGGCTCCGAGTTTCACGAGTCTTGGAATATTCTTTTCGATATCCTTGAAGCTGCCGGTGCCGTTTACAGTACGGCGCGCAATATCCTGGTGGTGTGCGGGGCCGTCGAGCGAAAGGAAAATGGTGAATTTTTCCCTTTCGCAAAAGTCTAGGAATTCTTTGTCGAAAAGCGTGCCGTTTGTGTTGACTACGAAGTCAAGCCGGAAGTCGCGACTGGCGCGCCCCTGCTCAATCGCATCGGCAACCAGCGCCTTCGCGAAGCCGACGGCGTTGTAGATGGCGTCTTTGCGCAACAGCGGTTCTCCGCCGAAAAACGAAACGATGAGGTGCTTTTGCCCGAAGGCAAGCGTGCGCTCGAGTCCCGTACGGATTGCCTGCTCAAGTGTCGCGTCGTCCATGACCGCATGGCGGCTGCCCTGCGTTTTTTTATAATAGCAATAGGAACAGCGCAGGTTGCACTGTTCCGTAAGGCAAAGGATCAGGTTCATGCTTCGATGTCGTCGCGCTCGAAGGTGGTGACCATGCTTGCGCCGTAGCAACCGTTCGGGTTGTCGCACATGTGTATATGGAAGCACCGCGCATCGTTAGGCGGACAGACTTCTTCGAGGTTTTCCGATGAACTGGAGGGATCCCCCCAATCGGTCCATCCGTTGCGCGATGAACTTGACGGCGGAACGATATTGCTGGAGGATTCCGGCGCAATAGCGGAACTCGTCGGGGCTGTCTCCGAACTGCTCGATTCCATAAGGGAAGATATGGCTTCGGCGACGGAGCTGCTGACGGGTTCATGGCTTAGCGGGATATCCACGATCTTGCTGGAACTGCTCGGCGTAACCGTCTCGCTGGACGTTTCGGGGCCGGCAGTTTCGCTTGATGTCGCAGGGGAGGCCGCTTCGCTGGAACTGGTTCCCGTATCCGGCGAGTCGGAGGAAGCGGGAGGAATTACATCTTCGGGGGGCATGTCGCCGCCCAGAGGTTCTTCGCGGCCTGCCGAAGCGGTGTCGTCACAGGCGTTTAGCGAAAATAAAGCCGCCATGCCGAGAGTTGCCGCTATGGCGCTCTTGGTTGCGACGGAAAACTTCTGTTCTCCGGTGATTTTCCTTTTTTCGATTTTCATTGCCACGCTCCTTTAAACTTCCACGTCCGTCCTTTCAAAGGTGGATATCATGCTGAACATCATTCCGCCGCCCGTATCGGGGCAGAGATACATTTGGCCGCCAATGTCCACGGAAGTGCCTCCCGGAGCTCCATGGCATGCATCTTTGAGTTCTTGCTCGGTGGGCTGGCTGGCCGAACTTGCGGGAACGGATTCTGAACTTGTCGGTGCAATTGCAGAACTTTCGGGCGCAATTGTTGAACTTGTCGGTTCTGCGGCGGAGCTGCTTGACTCTAGCGCAGATGAAATGGCTTCCATAAGGGAACTGCTTACGGGTTCGTGGCTCAGCGGAATATCGATGGTCTGGCTGGAACTTGCTGGCCCTTCCGTGAGGCTCGAACTGCTCGGTGCAGTTTCTGCCTGGCTTGAACTGCTAGCTGCTTCAGATGAATTGTTTAAATCGGGAGGGATGTAATCGGGCACGACAATTCCCCCGAGAGGTTCGGGTGAGTCATCTTTTGCCGATGTGCTGTCGTCGCAGGCGTTTAATGTGAATGCTGCCGTTATGCCGAGCGTAGCGGCGATGGCTCTCTTAGCGGCCGTAGAAAGCGGCTTGTTGCCGAAAACCCCTTTTTTTTCGATTTTCATTTTATTTCTCCTTTGCAATAAATATAGGTGTTTTTTTCTTGTAGAGGATAACAAAAAAATGGGCGGCTCCGGTGCGCAAGGCTTTTTTGTTAAATAACCGCTAATGGTTGTGATTTTTTTACAAAGAGCGAGTTTGTTTTATGGGTGTTCTATATGTAAGAGGCAAAAAAGCCTCTTTTTTTGGCCTGATTTGTACCACATCTAAAATGACAAATTATGACTAATAAAAATACAAATGTGTTTGATTGCTTGATTGTTGTAATACATTCGAGACGTGTTTCTTATGCGTTTTTTCAAAATACGAATAACATAATAAAAACATTTATGTAAGCTTGAGGGGTGGTAGGGCGATATAAATTTGAAACAAACTTTATTTGTAAGATATAAGGAGTAAAAATGAATAAGAAAACAACGTTGTGCGTGGCGCTTGGATGTGCGACTGCCTTTGCTGCGACAAATTATGACCTTCTTGGCCGTAGCGGTAGCAAGATGAATTCGCCGATGGTTTACAAGGATGCGAACTATCACAAGGTGAAAAAGAATGGACAGGAAGAGGTCGCTTCGCAGCAGGAAAAGAAGGCTCTGATGAAACTTCCTTCGGGCGTGGTTAACGTTGCTGCTATTGAGGGCGCTTTTAATACAAGGGGTTTTGAGTTTGAGAATGGGTATCCCTTGTGTTATTATTTTAGCACGCATACTTCAAGCGGAATTACCAATTATGGTAATTATAAAACGTTAAACGGTAATGATGGTGGGTCGTATCTCTATGCTTCGAATCCATTCTTTATTCCTATCAATGTAGTGCAAAATTATACACCGAGTGGCTTGCATACTGATGGCAATGCTTCTAACGTATATGGTTGGGACCTTACGGAGCAATATACCAACCCGTCTAATGCGGTGCATTTTTCGAATGTAGAAAGCAATGCCAAGAGATGGGGGATATCGTGGTTTGACGCCTCGGGCTACAGCCAGTGCCAGGAATGTGGCGATGTCGGCATTTATATGGACGTTGATGCTTTCCCTGTCCGAATGGATCCTACAAAGACAGTGAAATATTACGTATATGACGCTAATGATCACATTTTCCCCAACCATGGAACGGAAGTACTCTCGTCAAAGGCGTACAGCATTTTGCAGGCGACTACTAAAAATGCTTCGATTTACATTACGAACACTTTGCCTGCCAATCCGGCTTCCAGGACCCCGCAGGTGTATGTGGGTCTCCATAACCGGAAAAATTCCGCTAATGTAGATCATAATGCGGCGGAATTTTATGGAGCCGAAGCGAGAGACTTGGATAACTACATCTACAATAATCGAACAGTAGAAGTTGTGGCCGCCGGTGATTACTGGATTCGAAACAACAATGGTCAGCTTAATGCGCAGGCTCATGCTGCCAATGCCATTACCGTTGGCGCAATCGATGCCACCAACGGAACCATTGCTAGCTATACGTCGAATAAATCCAAATATTGTATGGCTGGCTTGGGCAATTGCGCTAATGGCTATAATGTAGCGACGGCCTCCGATAAACCGGAAATTTTCAATTACTCTCATTTCTATATGGGAAATGACCGTAAGAGGACTTATACCAATTGGTTTACGCAGGAGCAGGTCCCGTATGAGCGTACTTATGAAGGGACTGAAACTGCTGCTGCCTATACGGCGAACATGGTCGCGGATCTTCTTCGTGCGAATCCGTTCTATCGTTGGCATCCCGAAGTTGTCAAGGCTATGATGATCGCTTCTGGCGATGTCAATATAAACCAGCCGTATCCAAGCCATCTGTCTCCGGTAACGACAAAGATCCCGACTTACAAAAGCGTCGTCTTCAACCGGTTCTCTTACCAGGCGAATCCCTACGACCAGTTCTTCCATGAGTCGCACTATTGGGTTGGCAAAGTAAGTAAGCTGTCGACTCATCGCATAAATAAACGATACGAATTACGATTCTCAGTCCAACGTCCTACGAACAAGAGCAATTTCTCTGCTGCGATTGCGTGGTTGAGCAGTGGAAATGATATTGCCAATTTGGGCAAGATTCCTCAGGATTTTGACCTCTATGTTTATGAAAATACCTCTGCAGATGTGGATGCTATCAATGTGGACGCGCCCGTGGCGAGATCTACTACCGGTTACAGAGCCTTCGAGAAAGTTTCCTTCACGTCAAGCGCTCCGTATTTGACTTTCCGCATTGTGCTGTT
This sequence comes from Fibrobacter sp., assembly GCF_017551775.1. Taxonomy (NCBI): domain Bacteria; kingdom Pseudomonadati; phylum Fibrobacterota; class Fibrobacteria; order Fibrobacterales; family Fibrobacteraceae; genus Fibrobacter; species Fibrobacter sp. The sequence continues at coordinate 36,671 of NZ_JAFZKX010000079.1, forward strand.
CGGTGATGATGACAGATCTGAGAATAATGGACAGATGGTCCTCGGCTTTGATTTGGCTGCGGCTAACTAATTTTTCTGATGTTCCCCTGCTTGCGTAGCGTATTCATCCTTGTGATGATTACCCTTGAGTGGGGGATTTTTTTATTCATACATCATAAAAGATAAAAGTGTTTTTTTGTTGGGTGGGAACAAAAAACAAACTTTGTTTGTATAATACAAGGAGTAATAAATGAAAAAGAAAATAACAGTGTGCGTGGCGCTCGGATGCGCAGCAGCCTTTGCCGCGACAAACTATGACCTTCTTGGCCGTAACGGTAGCAAGATGAATTCACCGATGGTTTACAAGAATGTAGACTATCACAAGGTGAAAAAGAATGAGCAGCAGGAACTTGCGTCTCCGCAAGGGAAAAAAGCGCTGATGAGAAGCCCGACGGGCTTAAACGGGCCCATCGCCATATCGGGCGTTTTCGATACAGAAGGGCTGGCTTATGGCAGGGACGGATCGCCGTATTGTTTTTCTCTGAAAAGATATTATTCCGATCAGTCCCTTGAGTCTATAGATGCATCGGTTAATGCCTATTTGGATATGGCCAACAGCGTCTTTATCCCTGTTAATATGGCAAAAAATGTAACGCCGGCTAATTTGTTTAGTGGTTCCACCCCAATTTCTTACGTAACGCACTATGACGTTTCGGAACAATATGATGGCAGCGCATTCGCTCCCACATCTTATTGGGATGTAGAGTTTGATAATCTACCTAATTCTGCTGGACTTAAGAGAGGGGATATTAGCTGGTGGTTCGACGCCAATTATAACCAGTGTCAGGAATGTGGTGATGTCGGCCTCTATATGGATATCGGTGCGAAGCCTGTCCGGTTGGATCCCTCGAAGACGTTGCAGTATGCCCTATATGAAAGTAATCCTTCTTTTGTCCCCAATCCTGAAAGGGAAGTGATTTCTTCAAAGGCGTATAGCATATTACGTGAGACGACTAAGAATACGGCAATCTATATTACGGGTCAGTTGCCCGAAGGCCCGAAATATAAGAATCCGCAGGTGTATGTTGGCCTTCATAACCGAAAAGATGATTCCGGCATGTCCCAAGAGGCCGCGACCTACTATACTGCCGAGGCTCGGGATCTTGACAACTATATCTATGCGAATCGAACTGTAGATGTGGTGGCTGCCGGTAATCGCAGGATTCGGAACAATCTCGGCCAGCTCACTCCGCAGGGTCATGCGGCCAATGCCATTACGGTCGGGGCTGTTGATGCTGCTAATGGGCAGATTGCAAGCTATACCTCGAATAAATCGAATTATTGCGCCATGGGTATTGGCCATTGCTCCAATGGCCAGTATACAATTGAAGGATCCAGCAAGCCTGAAATTTTCAATTATTCCGAATTCAAGATGCCGGGTGATATGAAGAGAACGTATAACCACTGGTATTCGAATAATTCGCATAATCCGTCCCCGAATTATGACGGAACTGAAGCGGCGGCGACCTATACTGCAAATATGGTGGCGGGACTCCTGAGAGTTAATCCGTTCTACCGTTGGCACCCTGAGGTGGTCAAGGCGTTGTTGCTTAATGCTGGCGAAATCAATATAAATAATCCATATTATTTGTACGATTTCACTCCGGTGACGACGAAAATCCCCTCTTATAAGAGCACCGTCTTTAACCGTTTCCATCATGGAGAATATTTCCACGATTCGCGTTATTGGATTGGCGATTGGCCGAGACTGAGCACGCATATTGTCGCGATGAAATCTGAACTCAGGTTTAGCGTCAAGCGTCCTTCGAATAAGCACAATTTCTCTGCCGCAATCGCATGGTTGAGCAGCGGTAATGATATCGCCTCCATTGGAATGCTTCCGCAGAATTTTGACCTGTACGTCTATGACAATAATTCAAGCGATGTGAATAACATCGATATCAATAACTACAGGGCAATCTCCAACAGCGAAAGAAACGCCTTCGAAAAGGTGACCTTCTGGTCGAACGCACAGTATCTTACGTTCCGTATCGTACTCAAGAGCGAACATACGCGCACCGAGAATCCCAGACAGGCTGTTCTCGGTTTCGACCTGGCTGCGGCCAACTAATATTTTTGATATTCCCCTGCTTATACTGTGTATTCTTCCTTGTGGTGAATGCCCTTGAGTGGGGGATTTTTTTTCAAAAAACTTTACTTGTTATAATATAAGGAGTGACAAATGAAAAAGAAAATAACAGTGTGCGTGGCGCTTGGATGTGTAGCAGCCTTTGCCGCGACAAATTATGACCTTCTTGGCCGTAACGGTAGCAAGATGAATTCACCGATGGTTTACAAGAATGTAGACTATCACAAGGTGAAAAAGAATGAGCAGCAGGAGCTTGCTTCTCCGCAAGAGAAAAAGGCACTGATGAAAAAAAGCCCGACGAGGTTGAATGGGCCCGCCGCTATCGAGGGGGCGTTCAATACAAGTGGACTCCAATATGGTAACGGATCAACTCAATATCCGTTTTATTTAAAAAGGTATTATTCAAATGGAATCACCAACTATGGCTACTATAAACAGCTTGAAGGTTCTAGTAGTGCGTATTTGCCGGTTTCCAACAACGTTTTTATTCCAACAAATATCGTGCGGAATTATACGCCGAGTGGCATGAATAATGATAATCCTGCTATGATTGCGTATGGTTACGACCTTGATGAACAATATTTTGGCAATTTCCAGAATTCCACCTCCTTCCCGGGATTGGAATACAATCTTGCCAAGAAGGGGGACGTTGAGTGGTGGCTTTATAGTTATAATTATAACCAGTGCCAGGAATGTGGAGATGTCGGTATCTATATGGACGTTGATGCATTCCCTGTTCGTCTGAACCCGTCTAAAGTTGTTCGCTATCTCAAAAACGAAAGTGACCATATTTTCGCGAATCAAGAAACAGAAGTGCGTTCGTCAAGGACTTATAGCATACTTCAGGCGACGACTACGACGAGTACTTCGAATAATGCCCCGATTCTTGTCACTAATACCTTGCCACAAAATCCGGCTTCCAGAAGTCCGCAGGTGTATTTGGGCGTCCATAATCGTCCGAACAGTCCCGATCTCTCCAGTGATGCGGCGAAGTATTATGGGGCCGAGGCGAGGGACTTGGATAATTACATCTACGAGAACCGTACTGTAGAAATCGTGGCTGCTGGCGATAACTGGCATTCGTCGACCAATGCTCCGCTTAATGCGCAGGCGCATGCGGTCAATGCCATTACGGTGGGAGCTGTGGATTCGAAGAGCAAGAGGATAACAGACAACACGTCGTATATTACCAAATATTGTAACAAAGGAATGGGAAATTGCCTCGGTTCTGAAAACTACTATGCCGTAGAAGGTGCCGAAAAACCTGAAATTTACAATTACACCAATTTCTATATGGATAATGATAGGAAGAGGACGTATTCTACCTGGTTCATGCACGTGCCCTATGTCTATGAACCCTATTATAGAGGGACGGAATCGGCGGCGACCTATACGGCGGGCATGGTTGCAGGACTCTTGAAGGCGAATCCTTTCTACCGCTGGCATCCCGAAGTTGTCAAGGCGGTGATGCTTAATGCTGGTGAAAACAATATCGCTACTCCGTATCCGCATAATCACACCCCGTTGACGACAAAGGTGCCGACATACAAAAGCGTCGTGTTCAACCGTTTCCACAATAATCAATGGAATGAGAATGGCCCGTTCCATGAATCGCGCTATTGGATAGGCGATTGGGATTGGATGTATACGCACGATAACGACTACCAGGGAGAAATCCGCTTTAGCATCAAGCGCCCGGACAACAAGTACAATTTTTCTGCGGCCCTTGCTTGGTTGGTTAGCGGTGATGACATTGCCCGTTTCGGGATTATCACGCAAGATTTTGATATGTTTGTGTATGAAAATACTTCTTCCGATGTGGATGCAATCAATGTCGATAACTATAAAGCAAACGCATATCCTATCGGAGAGCCTTATGGTAAGGTAGCGTTTACGTCTAGTGCGCCGTACTTTACGATTCGCATCGTGTTCAATTTTGATTACCAGTGGTCTGATAATTACAAACAGGTTGTTTTGGGCTTCGACTTGGCTTCGGTAAATTGATTGCCTTGACAACATGATAAAGAAAACCCCGGAAGCCCATCGGCTTTCGGGGTTTTAATTTTGTTGTGCGAACGGTCGCCCGTGAACGAAAAAAGGCCTCAAGAAACATCTTGAGACCTTTTTTTGGAACTAGTAACTCTGAACTAGTAACTGCGCCTTCGGCGCCTACGTCTTGTCTTCGCCGCGGAGCATGATGACCTTGCCCGTGCGGATGTATTCGACGATTTCGAACTTCTGCAGGAGGCTCTTGAGCGTGTCGACCTTCATGCTGTTTCCGGTAATCTGGATGATCATCGAAGTAGCGGTCATGTCCACGGTATTCGCGTGGAAGTGGTCGCACAGCTGCAGGATTTCGGTACGCTGGTCGGGAGTGCAACGCACCTTGATGAGGGCGAGTTCCTTCTCGACGGCGTCCGTTCCGGTATGGTCCTTCGCCTGCACCACGTCCACGAGCTTTTCGAGCTGCTTGATGATCTGCATCAAGATTTCGGGATTGCCGTGGGCGATGATGTTCATGCGGCTGAAGTTCGGGTCGAGCGTGGGGGAGACCACGAGCGAATCGATGTTGTAGCCACGGCGGGAGAACACGAGGGCGATACGCACGAGCACGCCCGGGCGGTTAGCCACCAACAGACTGATAGAATGAGCTATATCTTTAATCATGGTTATGTCCTCCTATTACGTCGATCCCGTGGGTTTTTCGAGCTGCGCCTTGGGCGGTTCGGTAATCATGGCGGTGAGCGGGGCACCGGCCGGGATCATCGGGAACACGTTGTCTTCCTTTTCGCATTCGCAGTGGATGAGAATCGGGCCTTCGTTGTATTCGAGAGCCTTCTGGATGACGCGTTCGGCATCGGCGGCGCGCTTAATGCGCAGGCCCGGAATGCCGTAGGCTTCGGCGAGCTTCACGAAGTCAGGGTTACCCACCATGTCGACGCTACTGTAGCGGTGGTCATAGAAGAGTTCCTGCCACTGGCGCACCATGCCGAGGTACTTGTTGTCCATCACGAAGATCTTGATGGGGAGCTTGTGGATGGCTGCGGTAGCGAGTTCCGCTTCCGTCATCTGGAAACCACCGTCACCGCTGAAGCTGAGCACCGGCCAGCCGGATTCGTTACCGAAGGCGGCACCGATAGCGGCGGGGAAGCCAAAGCCCATCGTGCCTGCGCCGCCACTGGAGTGGAGCTGGCGCGGGTAATTGATATGGAAGAACTGGGCAACCCACATCTGATGCTGGCCCACGTCGGTCGTGACGATGGCCTTGCCGTCGGTGAGCTTGCTGGCAGTCGCAATCACGTGCTGCATGCGGAGCCCGCCCTGCTTGGGGTAGGTGAGCGGGAAACGCTTCTTCCAGGTCTGGCAAGTCTTGACCCATTCGGCGGTGTCGAGCTTGTGGACCATCGGGAGGAGCTGTTCGAGCACGAGCTTCGCGTCGCCGCACATGAACACATCCGGCTGCAACACCTTGCCTTCTTCGGCGGGGTCGATGTCGATGTGCATCTTGATGGCGTCCTTGCAGAACACTTCGAGCTTACCGGTAATGCGGTCGTCCCAGCGGCTACCGATAGAAAGGATCAAATCGCAGTCGAGCACAGCCTTGTTGGCGTACACGGTGCCGTGCATGCCGAGCATGCCGAGAGAAAGTTCGTGGTCATCGGGGAAGGTGCCGAGGCCGAGCATGGTGCAGCACACCGGGGCGTTCAGCTTTTCAGCGAGTTCGCGCACCTGGCGGCTAGCGCCGCTAATCATGGCGCCGTGGCCCACGAGCAAAAGCGGCTTCTTGGAATTCTTGAGGTATTCGGCGGCCTTCTCGACGCTTTCGGTAGAGGCGTAGGTCGGAATCTTGTAGCCTGGCAAATCCATCTGGTCGGTGAACGGGGCGGTGCAGGGGCCTGCAGTCACGTCCTTCGGCAAGTCGATAAGCACCGGGCCCGGGCGGCCGCTGCGGGCGATGTGGAAGGCTTCCTTCATCACGCGCGGGAGGTCGTTGGAGTTCTTCACCAGGTAAGAGTGCTTGACGGCAGCGAAGGTCATGCCGCTTGTGTCGCATTCCTGGAAGGCATCCTTGCCGAGGTTCGGGGTGGTCGTCTGGGCGGCGAGCACCACGATCGGGCTCGAATCCATGAGGGCTGTATAAATACCGGTGAAAGTGTTGGTGGCGCCCGGACCGCTCGTCACGAGGGCGACGCCGACCTTGCCCGTCTGGCGGGCGTAGCCGTCGGCCATGTGGGTTGCACCCTGTTCGTGGCGGGAGAGGACTACTTTAATATTGGAATCGAGAATTGCGTCGAACATCGGGATGGCGGAACCACCCGGATAGCCGAAAATCGTGTCGATGCCTTCACGCTTGAGGCATTCGATAATCACTTCGGCACCGCTCAGAGTCTTGTTTGCCATAAGTTTTCCTGTTTGCTAATAGGTTGCTTTTTATTGTTTTGGTGAAAATATAGGTGCTTTTTGAAAAAGTGGCAAGATATTTTGTGGTAAAAAATGAAAAATCTTTTGAAAAATTGGATAAAATGTGATTGCAAATAAATTTTCTGCTTAAAAATGTATGACTTTTTGTGGTGTTCTTGATGTTTTTGATTGAAATTAGTTTAAAAAATTGCGATTTTTGACTTGAAGTTTGTGTGTTTTTGATTTCTTGCTTTAGAAAAATGATGGTTTTTAAGGCGGCGAACCCCTTTCGTACGCTTGTCTTGTGCGACTTTTACCTAAAAAGGTATAGTTTTGGCTGATTTTGACCGCTAAATCCGTATTATAGGTAGAAACATAAAAAGGATTGCCTATGCAGGAACATCTTCTTCCACGTGAAAAGCTACAGACCAAGGGCGCAAATGCGCTTTCCAACGAGGAACTCATCGCCCTGATTCTCGGGAGCGGAACCCGCGATTGCGGCGTGTTCGAACTTTCCCGCCACATATCTGATTACCTTTCCTCGGTAACGACGCTCCCTTCTATGGATTCCCTGCGCAAGATCCATGGCCTCGGAATCGTCAAGGCGACGCAGATTCTCGCCTGTCTCGAGCTTTCGAACCGCTATATCTTGAGCGCGAAGGCGGTTTCGGTCGTATCGCCGGAAGACCTGCTTTCACGCCTCGCGAGTCTCAAGTTCGAAGAACGCGAACGCTTTGTCGTGGTGACGCTCAATTCGGCGAATTACGTCATCGATGTTCATGAGGTGACGTCCGGGCTGGTGAACCAGGCCCCCATCCACCCGCGGGAGGCCTTCGTGCCGGCGATTAAGGACAATGCCGTTTCCGTAATCTTCGCGCACAACCATCCTTCGGGATCGACGGAGCCTAGCGAGCAGGACTATGCCATTACGCGTGTACTTTGCGCTGCGGGAAAGGTGCTCCAAATTCCGGTCATTGACCATATTATAGTGGGGAAGGGCGGCTATACCAGCCTGTGTCGCGAAAGTCCCGAGATTTTTGAGAGAAGTTTTTGACATTCTGTGGACTTTTTTAAGCCCGATGTAATGTAAAAAGATGGAAACATAACAAAAAAAAGGCGTTTTTTTGTGTTTTTCGTCGCTTTTTGAAATAATTTGCGAATATAAGCGTCAATATAACTTATATTATGCATAGTTTAGTTTAGGGAAAAACCCCTATTAATTAAGGAGTTCTCTATGAAGAGAGTAGTAACAGGGCTTGCGCTTGCTTTGGCCGTCCAGGCTTTTGCAGACCACCCACAGACCATCAACAAGACTGGTTTTGTTGGTGTTAATAAGACTCAGTCCGCCCAGTCTCTGGGACATTCTAAATTGTCTTTCTATGGATTGTTGGATGGGACGACGGATGTCGAAAATATCGCTCCGGAAGGTGTCACCGAAAGGTATAGAGGGTCTAACGACCAAATTGTGCCCGGAGCTATCCTCCGCAGGGGCATGGTTGAAGATTACATTGCCTTGGGTGCACAGGTCGGTTTTGGCATCGGTCTCTGGCACTACTTTGATTTGGGCGTGGGCATTCCTATCTACTACGACAAGTTCAAGGTGAAAAGCACCGCTTGTCCGCTTGTTATGGATGGGGACGGCAAGCCTATTCAGACAACCGATCCTGAAACTAACGAAACATATCTGTGCCAGAACAATCCTATTAACATTCCGGCCACGGATATCGGTTACATCGGTAATATCAAGGCTGACTTGAAGATTAGGCTTCCGCTTCCCGATGAACAGCCGGTGGACATCGCCGTGTTCGCCGAAGGTAACTTCGGTACGGTGAATACAGAGAAGGATGGTCTCTGGATTCGCGAACCTGAATTCATCAACAAGAATGCCGAAGATCCGGGCAAGCAGGCGGCTCAGGCCTACGGAACCCGTAATACGGTTGTCAAGGCCGGCGGTGCTTTGACCCTCGACTTCGACAAGATTGACGCTCTCCCGGTTCTTATCCATGGTAACGGTGGTTACGTCTACTCCACCAATAAGAACTACCTCTCTTATCCGTATGCATCGGGTGCCCTTGAAATTTACTTCATGGACTTCCTCTCGTTGTTTGCGGAATACTACATGATTTTCCAGTTGCAGGAATACGCCGACCAGGTCAAGCTTGACGTGAAGGATTTGACTGGCGCTATCGTGTTCCACCTGCCGATTGGTCTCGATATCCATCTCGGTGGTTCTTACTCTCTGGGTAGCACGGATCTCGCGAAGTTCACGACCGTGTACTCGATGGAAAACGAATCCCGCCTGTTGGAATACAAGACGACCGTTACTCCTAAGTACAAGGTTTACGGCGGTATCACTTGGAGCGGCTTCCTCCTGGCTCAGGACCGCGACGGTGACGGCGTGACCGACAAGGAAGACAACTGCCCGGACGATTTCGGCCACCGTTTGAACCAGGGCTGCCCGCTCGGCAATCCTGACGTCGACGAAGACGGTGTTTGCGACGCTTGGGTTTCCGAGAAGGGATTCGAAGCTGACTTCAGGGATGTCTGCGAAGGCGTCGATGCTTGCCCGAACGAACAGGGTGAAGGCGATGACGGCTGCCCGCTCGAAGATCCGGACCCGGATGGCGACCATGTGTGCGATCCGTGGGTTGCTAAGAAGAAACTCCAGAAGAAGTTCAAGGACGTGTGTGAAGGCATCGACAGCTGCCCGGCCGAAAAGGGGACTGTTGGCAACAAGGGCTGCCCCGAAGACAATCCGGACCCGGATGCTGACGGCATGTGCTCTCCGTGGGTGACCGACAAGAACAAGCTCGGTGACTACGCGAACGTCTGTAAGGGTTATGACATGTGTCCGGGTGAAGCGGGTCCGAAGGCCAATAAGGGCTGCCCGTGGGATGATCCGGATAGCGATGGCGACGGCCTCTGCGACGAATGGGTGACCCAGAAGAAGATGGGCTTCTACTTCGAAAAGGCTGCCGAAGACGTCAAGATCAAGAACGAATGGTTCATTGAAAAGACCTGTAAGGGTATCGACAAGTGCCCGACCGAATTCGGCCCGGCCAACAACGAAGGTTGCCCGCTCGGCGAACCCGATACCGACAAGGACGGCATCTGTGATGAATGGGTGACGCAGAAGAACATGCTCGACCAGTACGAAGGTATCTGCTCCGGCATCGACAAGTGCCCGACCGAACCTGGTGAAGCCTTCGCTCAGGGCTGCCCGATGGACAACCCGGATATCGACGGCGATAGCCTCTGCGCTCCGTGGGTCACCGAAAAGAAGATGCAGGATCAGTTCAAGGATGTCTGCCACGGCATCGACAAGTGCGCTTCCGAAGCAGGTCCTGAATGGAATAAGGGTTGCCCGGCTGAAAATCCGGACTCCGATGCTGACGGCATGTGCGACGCTTGGGTTGGCAAGCAGAAGATGTTCGACCAGTTCAAGGATGTCTGCACCGGTACTGATCGCTGCCCGGATGAACCCGGTCCGGATTGGAACAAGGGTTGCCCGGCTGAAAACCCGGATGGTGACGGCGACGGCATTTGCGACGCCTGGGTTGGCAAGCAGAAGATGTTCGACCAGTTCAAGGATGTCTGCACCGGTACTGACCGCTGCCCGGATGAACCCGGTCCGGATTGGAACAAGGGCTGCCCGGCCGAAAACCCGGATGGTGACGGCGACGGACTCTGCGACGCCTGGGTTGGCAAGCAGAAGATGTTCGACCAGTTCAAGGATGTATGTAAGGGCACTGACCGTTGCCCGGACGAAGCCGGTCCTGAATGGAACAAGGGCTGCCCGATGGACGACGATCCGGATGCCGATAAGGATGGCGTCTGCTCTGAATGGGTATCCACCAAGAAGCTCCTCGACCAGTTCAAGGATGTCTGCACCGGCCTCGACCGCTGCCCGGATGTTGCGGGTGACGATGGCCACGGCTGTCCGAAGAAGGCCGTCGAAAAGCTCACCGGCGTGACCTTCAAGCCGGGCAAGGCGACCCTCGAATCCAACGCGAAGAACATCCTCAAGGCTGTTGCCAAGAAGCTCAACGAAGACGACAGCTACAAGGAACTGAACATCGTTATCCAGGGCCACACCGACAACAAGGGTAAGGACAAGACGAACCAGAAGCTCTCTGAAAAGCGTGCTCAGGAAGTCATGAAGACCCTCGTGAAGTTCGGCGTGAAGAAGAGCCGTGTCAAGGCCGTTGGTCTCGGCGCTAGCTGCCCGGTCGACGACAACAGCACCGAAGATGGCCGCGAAATGAACCGCCGTATCGAAATGCACTTCGCTACGCCGGAGAACGATGGTACCAAGTGCGAATCTGAATTCGTGCCGTAGTCCTGAGTTAAACTAAAAATTGAATCCCTGCCCTTTGGGTGGGGATTTTTTATATTTGCTTCCATGACAAAACTTGACGAAATTTTGCAGTCCCTCGGGGCGTCGAACCACGACCTGGTCGAGAAACTTCCCGCAAACTTGAACCACAAGATGGTGCAGAAGGCTCGCCTTGGCAAGAAGCCCGTCCCCAAGCACACGCAGGACCTGATTTTGCAGGCGGTGAACATGCTTATGCGCGAAAAGGCTGTCGCCGAAGACAAGGCGGTTAAACAATACAAGCGGGTGGAACTGTTTGCTGATTAAACCCGCTTTGTCACCCTGACGCAGGTCAGGGTCAGCATCATTCTTTAGGCTATTTTATTAAATTACTCATATGCAGCAATACCTAGACTTACTTCGCGATATTCTTGAAAATGGCGTGGACCGTTCCGACCGCACGGGTACGGGAACGCGCTCCGTATTTGGCCGCCAGTGCCGTTACGACCTGTCGCAGGGGTTCCCTTGCCTCACCACAAAGAAACTGCATTTGCGCTCGATTATCCATGAGCTGCTGTGGTTCTTGAAGGGTGACACGAACATCAAGTATTTGCACGACAACAAGGTCACCATCTGGGATGAATGGGCCGACGAGAATGGCGACTTGGGCCCGGTTTATGGTCACCAGTGGCGCAGCTGGCCGACTCCCGACGGTGGCCACATCGACCAGATCCAGAATTTGATCAACAGCCTCAAGAACAATCCCGATTCCCGCAGGCACCTCGTGTGCGCTTGGAACGTTTCTGAAGTCGACAAGATGGCACTGCCGCCTTGTCACTGCCTGTTCCAGTTCTACGTGGGCGGGGTGGGGAAGTCCGGCAAACGCAAACTCAGCTGCCAGCTGTACCAGCGCAGTGCCGACACCTTCCTCGGGGTGCCGTTCAATATCGCGTCTTATGCGCTTTTGACGCTCATGCTCGCACAGGTCTGCGACTACGAACCGGGTGAATTCATCCATACGTTGGGCGATACGCACCTGTATTCAAACCACTTTGAGCAGGCGAAGGAACAGCTCACGCGCAAACCGCGCAAGCTCCCGACCATGAAGCTCAATCCCGAAATCAAGGACCTGTTCGAGTTCAAGTTCGAGGACTTCGAACTCGTGGATTACGACCCGTGGCCGACCATCAAGGCTCCGATCGCTGTTTGATGAACTTGTCATCCTGACGACCAAAGGAGGGATTCATATGACAAACTCAATAAAGGTCAATAAAAAACTAATCTCTGCTATCGTAGCAATTTCTAAGAACAATGTCATCGGGCGTGACGGGCATCTGCCGTGGCACCTGTCTGCGGACCTCAAGCGTTTCAAGGCCATCACGACGGGGCATTCCATAATCCTCGGACGCAAGAACTACGACGATATCGGACGTCCGCTCCCGAACCGCAAGAACTACGTGCTTACGCGCAATGTCGCTTTCAAGGCTCCGGGATGCGTTGTGTGCAACTCGCTCCAGCAGGCAATTAAAGGTGCGCAGGATGACGGCGAGACGGAATGCTTTATTGTTGGCGGTGCTGCCGTTTATCGCGAAGCCATGCCTCTCGTGAAAAAAATGTATGTGACACGCGTTCTTGCCGATGTGGATGGCGATGTGCATTTTCCAGAATGGGGCGAGGGCTGGCGCAAGGTGAGCGAAGAACGCTTTGAAGCCGACGAGAAAAACGACTTCCCGACGGTGTTCGAAGTCTGGGAACGCTAGCGGCGCGCCGCTGCTACAACTTGGAATAACTTTTCCGCAATTTGTAACCCCCGGTTTGCTCGGGGGCGTTTTTTTTGTATAGATTAAACACATGTTGGATTTTAATGTTTTTTACCGTTTGGCTGCTGCGATAGGCATTGGTCTTATCATAGGTATGCAGCGCGAGCACACGTATTCCGACCAGAAGGATAGGCATCCGGCCGGTGTTCGCTCGTTTACGCTTGTGGGCCTTGCCGGCGCCATGACGGCTATGCTTTCGGACCAGATGGGCGGAGTCGCTCCTTTCGTGACGGGTTTCATTGTAATCGGTCTGTTGCTGGTTGCGTCGCACATTTCTTTTGCCATCGCGCACAAGCCGCAGGAAGGCCGCCCCGCTGTCGGGAGTGACGGCGTTACGACGAGTGTCGCGGTGATAGTGGTGTACCTGCTGGGTGCGCTTTCGATGTATGGCCGGCTTCTGGAATCGTGCGTCGTGGTGGTGGTGATGCTCTGGGTGCTTTCGGCTAAGGAACAACTGCATGCCTTTGCGCAGAAACTTTCGAAAGAAGACATTCTTGCGACGGTGAAGTTCGCGGTGATTTCCGCGTTGATATTGCCCTTCTTGCCGAACCAGGCTTATGGCCCGCCCGGGCTGGAAGTCCTGAATCCGCATACGATATGGCTTTTCGTGGTGTTTATTTCGGGCATCGGCTTTGTGGGCTACGTGCTGATAAAACTTGTGGGGCCGGGCAAGGGAATTTGGCTTACCGGCCTTTTGGGCGGGCTTGCCAGCAGTACCGCCCTCACGCTCAACCTGGCGGGCCGCAGTCGCGAGAACGAGGACTACGCCTCGGACTTTACGCTCGGGATTGTGCTCAGTTGGGCGGTGATGTATGTGCGCCTTTATCTTATCTGCATTTTCCTGAGTGGAGCTCTTGCTAAACCTCTATTGCTGCCGCTCTTGCTTCCGGTCGTGCCGGCGCTCGGTTACGCGCTGTTCCTGAAGTTGAGAGAGTTTGGCGACCATCGGCAGAAATCCGCGGACTTCACGAACCCATTCAAGCTTTTGCCCGCCATCAAGTTCGGCGCGGTGTTCACTGGCGTAATGTTTGTCGCGAATGCGGCGCGCGTTTACCTGGGTTCGGGGGCGCTTCTTGCGTGCAGCTTCTTGGGCGGTGCCGCCGAGATGGATGCGGTCGCGTTCTCCGTCATCGACATGAACCTGAAATCGGGCCTCGGCGTGCGTGAACTTGTGCTTGCGCTCCTGTTTGCAAGCCTTGCGAATACGCTTACCAAGGGGGCCCTGGTGTGCTTCCTCGGTGCAAAGTCTATGCGCCGCCCGATAATTCCGGCGGTCGTGCTGATTTGCGCTGTGACTGGTGCCCTTATCGGGTATTACATTTAGGAAAAAACATTTTTTTTCTGCTTTTCTAGTAACTAGTAACTACTGACTAGTAACTCTATTTGCTATATTTACCACGCAAAAGAGGTACTTTATGAAACTTTTGCCAGAAGCTTTGACGTTTGATGACGTCCTACTCGTTCCCGCAGAATCTTCTGTCTTGCCGGCCCAGACCGACGTGAGCACACAGCTCGCCAGCAATATCAAGCTGAACATTCCTATTATCAGTGCCGCCATGGATACCGTTACGACGGCTCCTTTGGCTATTTCGCTTGCTCTGCAGGGCGGTCTCGGCATTATCCACAAGAATATGAGCGTTGAAGACCAAGCTGAAGAAGTCCGCAAGGTCAAGCGCTGGCAGTCCGGTATCGTCACCAATCCGGTGACCCTCGATGCCGATGAGCCGGTATCCGCTGCATTTGAACTCCGCGCCCGCAACAAGGTGAGCGGTTTCCCGATCCTCTCGAAGGGCAAGCTCGTCGGCATGCTCACGAGCCGTGACCTCCGCACCGTTAGCGACATGAACGTGAAGATCCGTTCCGTGATGACGAAGAACCCGGTGACGGCGAGCCCCAAGGTGAGCCTCGCCAAGGCTAAGGAAATTTTGGCCGAAAAGCGTATCGAAAAGCTCCCGCTGGTGGATGCTTCCGGTGCCCTGAAGGGCCTCATCACGATGACCGACATTTTGAAGCGCGAAAACAACCCGAACGCTAGCCTCGACAAGAATGGCCAGTTGCTCGTGGGTGCCGCGGTTAGCACGTCTGCCAATACGCTCGAACGCGTGGCGGCCCTTGTGGATGCCGGTGTGGACCTGTTGATTATCGATACGGCCCATGGTCATCACATTGGTGTGCGTAACATGGTGAAGACCGTTCGCAAGAAATACCCGAAGCTCACGATTTGCGCCGGTAACGTCTGCACGCCGGAAGCTGTTGAAGAACTCGCCAAGTGCGGTGCCAACATCGTCAAGGTGGGTATCGGTCCGGGTTCCATCTGCACGACTCGTATCGTGGCTGGAGTCGGTTATCCGCAGTTCTCCGCCGTGGTGGAATGCGGCAAGGCTGCCCGCAAGGTCGGCGTGAAGATTATTGCCGACGGTGGTCTCAAGTTCTCTGGCGACATCGTGAAGGCTCTCGCCGCCGGTGGTCACGCCGTGATGGTGGGCTCTCTCTTTGCCGGTACCGAAGAAGCTCCGGGTGAAGTCATTCTCGCCGATGGCCGTAGCTACAAGAGCTACCGCGGCATGGGCTCCCTCGGCGCCATGAAGGCCGGTTCTGCTGACCGTTACTTCCAGGGTGGCGTTCAGGAACCGCGCAAGTTCGTTCCGGAAGGCATCGAAGGCCGCGTCCCGTACAAGGGACCGCTCCGCGACACCGTTTACCAGCTCATTGGCGGTATCCATTCTGCAATGGGTTATGCCGGTGCTGCGAACCTCGAAGAACTCTACAAGAAGGCAACGTTCGTCCGCATCACGGGCGCAGGCCTCCGCGAATCGCACCCGCACGACGTGACGATCACGAAGGAAGCCCCGAACTACCGCACGGGCGACTAAGGTCCCTGAGCTTGCCGAAGGGCCGCAAGTAGAATCCTTGTAAAGAAAAGCCCGCGATTCAAGTCGCGGGTTTTCTTGTGGGGTGTTTTTACAGGGAACGTTTGGAACGTGAAATATTAAAAGGAGATTATATGAAGATTGTTAATTTATTTGCAATATCCGTTGTTACATTTTTCTTGATGAATTTTGCCGGTTGTTCTGCCAACCGCCAGTTCCTTGATTCGACGTGGACGCAGAAACCGGCGAAGATGAAGATTCTTTTTACGAAGCCTACCGTTTTGGTTGGAGATGAAAAGATCAATACACCGGAACCGGCTTTGGATTATTTTTGGAGGAATAACGGAGATCCCGAGATACCCGCATCGATGGAAGCAATTTCGGACTGGTTCAAGGTTAAGGTCGACAATGTAATGCAGTTCAATTCGAATGTCCCGAGCGTGGTGGAGAAGGTTTCGAAAAAGAAAATCTCACGTGATACCGAGAATATGGATGGGGTCGAGGTCAATATTCCCAAGGTGGAATCGATGTCAGATAGCTTTGATGTTTATTTGATTCTAGACGAGATTCAGATGAAGGTTTCGAAGGTTGTAAACACGATGACTGTGGGGCCTACCGTAAATCCGGCTACCGGCATGCCTGGGGCTGGAAGCTATCTGACGTTCAAGGGCGAATCTACTAGAATTGATGCGAATTATGTCATTTATGATGTGAAGACAGGAAAACGCCTAGCATACGGGCACCTAGAAGACGATATGTACCATGAAGATGTTGCCGCTGAAACGGGTTGGTACGATAACGTTCGTGATTTGATGCTGAAAATACTGGTCCAGACTCCGGTAACCCGGTTCAAGTAAATTGAAAAGGCCTGTCCATGTGGACGGGCCTTTTGCGTAAGTTTTATGTGCGTTTAGAAGTCCCAGCAATCTTCGTACAGGGGCGTACTGAGGATGCCGAGGGAATCGGCTTCTTTGGCTTTTTCTTCGGCGACGGCCTTGTCCAGGTCGCATTTCCTTTGATTGGGAGCATCTGTTGTCTTGTAGCAATATGCGGGCTTTACGCAGGCTTTCTGCGAGCCGCCTCCGTCACAGCCTATTAGGCAGAAAGCTGCGGCTAAAAAAACGATAGAAAGAATCTTGTCCATGAACATCCTCCTTTTTTCCTATAATCTATAATTATTAAGGGATAAAGCAATACTTTGGACAAAAAAAATTTTCTACATTGTGTATGATGTTTAAGTTTTTGACAAAATGGCTTTTTCTTCCGGCGCTGATAGCCTTGTTTGCGTCTTGCGCCGATGACGAAGAAGGTACTGAGTTCCTGTTCAACCGCGAGGTCATGGAATTGAGCGTCATTCGCGGTTGTGCCGACCAAAATGATACTTCTGCTTGTTATCGCGTGCGTTTCAGCCTGCCTATCAAGAAGGATGACTTGGCCTGTATCCGTGTATGGCTCGATACCACAGTGGTGGACGATACCTCGAAGGCAGTTTCTTCGAAGCAGATAGACAATTCGACGATGTGTCTCGAGTACGATGAGGAGTCGAACAAGCAGGCAGACACGTTAGACCTTACCAAGGAAGTCAAGGAGTTCCTCGACAAGGATTATGACAGTCTCCAGGTTGCGTTCTTCTGTGAATATTCCGATGACGGAGATCCGGGTGCAGTTCAGCGCGTATTCCTGCATTTTAAGGACGACCTGCCGCCTTCGAGCGTGAACATTCCCGATCCCATCACGTGGACTGACGGGGCCGAATTCGAATGGCACCGTTCAACTGACCAGACTGATTTTTACAAACCCGCTGAACTTTCCGGAATTATTTTCGGCTACAACGTCGTCATCTATGCGGAAGACAGCGAGGAAGACTTGAGCAATATCAAGGTTATCCTGACTACGCCGGAAGGTGTCGATTCTACGGGTAAAAAGCTTTACCATCGCCACGCTCGTATAAGGTCTGACAAGGATTCCGTGTGGCTTGATTCTGTACCGCGGAGCGAAAAGAAGAAGAACGTATTGCGCATCGCCGTACTCGACGGCAAGGGGTTCGATTTTGATAACGATTCCTTGAACCGTTACAGCATGGTTATACGTGGACTTCACCCGATGTCGGTGTACACGATTGGCATTGCCGCTTGGGATGCCGTCGGAAACAAGTCGTGCACTGAGTGCCTTTCGGAACCGAAGAACAACAAGCGCTTCGATACGACTGATTCTGTCGCACCTGTCATGGCCACAAAGCTTTACTTTGTCGAGGACACGCTGTTCCCGGGAATGGCCCGCCTCGACAGCAACAACAGGCTCCGCATCTTTTGGAACATAAGCGTGGATCCGTTCGTGGTCGACCATCCGATTAAGTCCGATACGGTGCTCCTCGTCCCGGATACGTGCAAATTCTCCCTGTGCTACGATACGGTCGCCACCTACGTGATTGAGCATTACGATGAGAATGCGAAGGAATGGAAAAAGTTCGATTATGTTATTGGGGATTCTGCGCGTTACGGGAAAAAGTACGAACTCCAGAAAGGAGTCATGACGGAGACGACGAGAGCCGTGACTAGGGATGGCTCGGCTACGGGACTTTTCGTTACGGATACAGTCCGTTGGGTTTCTCCGGGCGATACGATTATTTTCCGCATCCGTTCTAGGGACAAGTCCGGCTATTACTCGACCGCGTTGATCGATACGGTTCGCGTGTCGCCCGGTTCTGCTGCCGCCGATTTGGAATGCCCCGAAGGCTTTGTTCCCGTGTCGCTGAACGATACCACGAAGTTCTGCATGGAACGTTACGAGCACAGGAACGATTCCGGAGAATTTGTCTATAACGTGCTCCATTCCGAAGCTGTAGCCGCTTGTGAGGCTGTATCTGCTTCTGGATTCAAGGTGAGCCTTTGCAAGGAACGCGACTGGGAACTCGTCTGCCTTTCGGGCGGAACGCTTTCGAACGGCGTGCTTGTCGAAGAGTCCGTGAATTCAGCCAAGTCGCTGTTCAGCTACTGCAACGTCGGGACGAACGATTCCGCTTCTGCTGCGGATATTTCCAAGCGCGATTACCGTTGCACGAATACGATGGGTGTGAAGGACCTGCCTGGCCAGTATCAGGAATGGGTTATCGGCAAGTCCGAAGATACGGTGGCCGTGGTGAAGGGGTCTAGCTACAAGGTGTTCAGCGGGCTCGACCGCGAATCGCTCATGCTTTGTACGAACCGCTCGTATCCGTACTTTACGCGTCCTGGTTACACGACGGATTCCGTCTTTATTTACCGCGAAGGAGCGAAGGTCGATACCGCCTTTAAAGCCGATACCTCGCGTACGCTCTACAAGGTCTTGACCAAGAAGGATTTCAAGGACAGCTTGCAGTTCTTCGAAGTTCAGGATGCTTCGGGCAATACCATCGGCGAGGATTATGCGCTCTATTCCGAATATAAGAAGGGTGGAGACGAATGGCTCGATACGCTTTCGAACGGGCTTGTCTACGTGCCGAGTGAAGTCAAGGTCGTGTTCCTCACGGGAAGCAAGGTGGCATACCGCGGCGCTACGGCGTTCTACAAGTCGCCGGCAATATCGTTCCGCTGCTGCGCTTACCCTGAGTAAAGCGCTTACGGCGCAGTTCAAACCGTTTAAACCGGAGTTGCTAGGTACTAGTAACTAAAACCAAAATGCTTGATACCAGAAATTTTTTGTCTGTCGCCGAAACGCTTGCCAAGCAAGCGGGCGACCTCTGTCTTGAAATCCAGAACGATCTGGGCGAGGTGCATTACAAGTCCAAGAAGGATGTGGTGACCCGCGCCGACATTGCGAGCGAAAAACTCATTGTGGAAGGCATCCGCAAGGCTTTTCCGGAACATTCCATCCGTACCGAGGAAGCGGGAATTATCGAGGGTTCCGACCCGCGGTTCCGCTGGATAATCGACCCGGTGGACGGGACCGTGAACTTCAGCCGCGGGATTCCGCTGTGGGGCATCTCCATCGCGCTCCATTTCGAGGGAAAGCCCCTGGTGGCGGCGATCAACCTGCCGAAGCTCGGGGAACTCTATACGGCGGCCCGCGGGCTTGGCGCCTTCATGAACGGGAAGGCGATACATGTGAGTTCCGAATCGGAGTCCGTGCACGCCATCGTCTCGAACGGAGACTTCAATGTGGGCGATGCCGAGAAAATCAATGCGCAGAATTCGCGCAATTTTGCCCGTGAGGCGGTCGCCTTCGAGCGGGTCAAGTGCCTGGGTTCGGCCGTAATCGAGGGCTGTTTTACCGCCTGCGGGCGCATAGACTGCTTTGTGATGACGATGAGCTACCCGTGGGATATCGCCGCCATAGCCCTGATGGTGGAGGAGGCGGGCGGGAAGGCTACCCGCATAGACGGCGCCCCCCTGCAGTTCGTGGATGCGGAACAGGCCGTTTTCAGCAACGGCACGCTTCATGACACCTTGATTGGAACGCTTTCCATGTAAATATTCTTTTCGTGTGCAAACGCGATAAAAGATTTTATATTGTTCCGCGGTGGGATTGTGTGCAAACACACGGAGGTGTTCATGAATTTTAAAAAGAGTTTGATTGCCGCGGTTTCGCTGCTGAGTGTCGTCCCTATGGCCTCTTTTGCGGCCCTTAGCGAGGACGACTTTGTCGAAGCGGCATGGATGACGACCCGTTTTTTTGGTGCACAGCGTTCCGGCCAGGGCCCCAACTGGGTTCTGGATGGCACCAAGCACACGACTAGCTTTACGAAGGACAGCTACAACGGCAAGGATGTTTCCGGTGGCTGGTTCGACTGCGGCGACCACGTGATGTACGGGCAGTCCCAGGGGTACGCCTCTTACATTTTGGCGCTGGGCTATGCCGAATTCCGACAGGGCTTTTACGACCTCTATACCGGTGACTACACCGACTACAAGGAAAGCAATGACTACACCCGAAAGGGCGGCAAGCCCAACGGTGTGCGTGACTTGCTCGAAGAACTCCGCTACGAGGCTGATTTCTGGGCGAAGGCAGCCATCAGCAGTTCCGCGTTTGTCACGGTGAAGGGTGACGGCAATTCCGACCACAAGAAGTGGGTTACGGCGGGCATGATGAGCACGCTCGGTTCGGGCGATGGCGGCGAGCCTCGTTCTATTACCGGCAATGCGAACGACGCTTTTACTCCGGGCATGGCTTCGGCAATGCTTGCCGTGATGGCTCGTGTCGATCCTGATTCTGCGAACAGGAAGAAGTACCTGGAAGCGGCCAAGACGGCCTATGCTTACGCCAAGTCGCACAAGGGCGTGACGACCTCCGGCGGCTTCTACGAATCCACCTGGTGGGACGGCCGCTGGAAGGATGGTCCGTTCCTTGCCGCTCTCGAACTTTACCGTACGACGAAGGACAATACCTACAAGACCGAAGCGGATGAATGGTATTTCGACCTTCAGTTTGTTTCGGGCAGCTATACGCGTCTCAACTATTCCAACGCGGTCCCGCTCTCCGTGGTGATGGCGGAAGGCGTTTTCCAGTGGGCACCTTCGTCGGGTTCTTTCTACGATGCGGAACAGTTCCTGGACAACATCTACAAGAAAAAGGTCAAGGACGATGTCTTCATGGGAGAAACCGGTGGCAGCGCATCTTTCTCCGTGCGTTCTCCGGCGGGTGGCGCTTTCCTCTATGCGCTTCTCTCGAAGTTCTACGATGATTCCAAGTTCGACAAAATTATCGAGAAGAACGTCGCTTACCTGCTCGGCGACAACAGCAACAAGAAGTCCTATGTGGTGGGCTTTACCCGCAATGGCGCAAGCGCCCCGAAGTCTCCGCACCACCGCGGTTACTATGCCAACGAAGATCCGGGCCGCGAAGTCGATTCCGGATTGCAGCCGCCCGAGAAGAACAAGCTGCTCGGTGGCCTGATTGCCGGTGATTTCAACAGCGGCAGCCACAGCGGGACGGTCTCGAACTGGCAGGTGAACGAAGTCTGCGTCGACATGAATGCTCCGCTCGTAGGTGCGCTCGGCTACATCTTGAGCAAGAAGGCTCCGGTGACGATGGAAGGCGAGGAAGAGGAAGAAGAAGAGGAACCGGAGGATTCGCTTGATGTCGTCCGTCCTGTGCTGGCGGCTACGGGCCTCAAGCTTTTCCAGAATGGCTCGACGGTCACGCTTTCCGACATGAACGGCGGCAACTTCGACGTGCGCGTCTTCGACCTCAGCGGCAAGACGGTCCAGAGCTTTGCGGGTGCCCGCGGCTCGCTCTCCTTTACGCTTCCCTCCAGGGGCGTATTCCAGATCCGCGTGTCCACCCAGAAGAACAGCCGCATGTTCCTGGTGAAATCCCTGTAATTGACCGGCATTGGCATGCTGAACTGGCATGCCGCCCCTGCCGTCATGCTGACTTTAAAAAAGAAAGCCCTGACTTGCGTCAGGGCATTTCTCGTTAGTCGCTAACCACAGACTACAGCGGGATGTTCCCGTGCTTCCTCCAGAGGCGAGCCTTCTTCTTGTTCTTCAGGTAGTCGAAGGCGGTCGTGAGGCGGTCGCGCACGTTGGCCGGCGAAATGACTTCGTCGATGTAGCCGTTCTTTGCCGCGATGTAGGGGTTGAGGTACTTTTCTTCGTATTCGGCGATGAGCTGCTTGCGCGTTTCTTGCGGGGTTGCGGAAGCGGCGATTTCCTTACGGTGCAGGATGTCGACGGCGCCTTCGGCACCCATCACGGCGAGCTGCGCGATCGGGAGCGCGAACACGTAGTCGGCGCCGAGGTTCTTGCTGTTCATGGCGATGTAGGCGCCACCGTATGCCTTGCGGAGGATGAGTGTAACCTTCGGCACGGTCGCTTCGGCGTAGGCGTACAGGAGCTTTGCGCCGTGGCGGATGATGCCGTTGTGTTCCTGCTTGGTGCCCGGCATGTAGCCCGGAACGTCTTCCAGCGTGAGGATAGGAATGTTGAAGCAGTCGCAGAAGCGCACGAAGCGGCTGGCCTTGTCGCTAGCGTCCACGTCGAGGGAACCGGCGATGAAGTTCGGCTGGTTCGCGACGATGCCGATGACGTTGCCGTCCATGCGGGCGAAGCCGATCACCACGTTGCGGGCGAAGTCCTTCTGGATTTCGAGGAAGCTTTCCTTGTCGGCGAACGTCTCGATGACGCTGCGCACGTCGTAGCCCTTCTTGAAGTTATCGGGGACGATTTCCTCGATTTCCTTGGACTTGTCGACAGCCTTGGACTTTTCGGCGACAGGCGGCTTCTCGAGGTTGGACTGCGGCAGGTAGCTGAGCAGGTTACGAACCGCTTCGAGGCATTCCTTGTCGTCCTTGCACACGAAGTGCGACACGCCGGACTTGGTGGAGTGCACGCCGGCACCGCCGAGACCTTCGGGGGAGACCGTTTCTGCGGTCACAGCCTTCACGACGCCCGGGCCCGTGATGAACATCTGGCTCGTCTTTTCGGTCATGAAGATGAAGTCGGTGATGGCGGGGGAGTAGCAGGCACCGCCGGCGCAGGGTCCGAGAATCACGGAAATCTGCGGGATGATGCCGGAGGCGAGCGTGTTGCGGGTAAAGATGCCGCTATAGCCGTCGAGGGAGTTCACGCCTTCTTCGATACGGGCGCCACCGCCGTCGTTGATGCAGACGAACGGGGCCATGGATTCGAGGGCGAGGTCCATCGCCTGGCAAATCTTCTTGGCGTGGGCGGAACCGAGCGAACCGCCACTCACGGTAAAGTCCTGGGAAGCGACGTAGACGGTCTTGCCGTTGACCTTGCCGTAGCCGGTCACGACGCCGTCGCCGAAAATGCGCTTGGATTCGGGCAAGTCGAGGCTGGTGGAAACACGCAGCGCGCCGATTTCGCGGAAGGTGCCCTTGTCGAAAAGGATTTCAAGACGTTCGCGGGCGGTAAGCTTGCCCTGCGAGTGCTGTTTCTCGATACGAGCTTCGCCGCCGCCGGCGACAGATTTTGCCTTGTATTCGTTCAGTTTTTCAAGATAAGACTTATCCCACATGGTAGTCATCCTTTGTTGTTTACGTCCTTGTTCATTTTTTGTAAAAAAAGATGAACGTTTTAAATACCGTGCAAATGTAGAAAAATTCTAGGATTGTCAAAACTTATTTGCATGTTTCAAAAAAAATATATAGGTGCCCTTCTGGATACGTATGTGCACTTAGTCTTTAAAATGTGCTTTTTATCCGAATTTCCCATTTTCGCCAGTTGTAAAACGTATTTTTTTACTATCTTTCAGCCGAAAATTTATTCAAAAAGAGGAAACTATGACTAACGAAGAAGTTAAATCCAAGCTCAAGTCTTTCTTTATGTCCGACCTCGGCGTTGATGGCGACGTGCTCCAGTACGACACTGCCCTTTTCGGTGATGAAATCGGTCTCGATTCTGTGGACTCCCTCGAAATCATCTCCTTCGTGGACTCCACCTTCGGTGTCTCCATGACGGGTGTTGCCAAGGAAAACTTCCAGTCCATCGATACTATCGCCGCTTACATCGAAGCTCACAAGGCTTAATTATTGACGGACGATGCCATTTTGGGCATCGTTCCTTTTTTTCCCGGTTCCCATGGCGGGCTTCAGCCGGAGGTTCGCCTGCCGGACATAAGCCATGACCGGGAATCTCTTTTTTTGTTTTACGGAGTGTTTATGACGCTTGAAGAAAACCGTTGCGTAGTTACCGGATTGGGCGTAATTTGTGCCGTCGGTAACAATGTCGAAGAAACCTGGAACAATGCGCTCAAGTCCGTCTCGGGCATCTACAAGACTACATCTGTCGATACCAAGAACTGCTATGCCGATTTGGCTGCCGAAGTCAAGTGCGATACGCTTGACGATATCGATGCCCCTGAAGAAAAGGACCGTGTATCCAAGCTGTGCATAAAGGCCGCGAACGAGGCTCTCGCCGACGCCGGCCTTTCCAATTTTAACGACGACCAGCGGGTGAGCGTCATTATCGGAAGCTGCGTCGGCGGCGTCATTTCCATTGAACATTATCATCAGGGCGCGAAAGAGGCCTCCGACATTCCCAAGATGCCGATTGCCTGCATCGCAAGCCAGGTTGCTGAAACCTGCGGTGCCGGTGGCATCGTCACGAACGTCGCGAACGCCTGTGCCGCTGGCACGATTTCGATTGCGCTCGCTTGCGACTTGATCCGTGCGGGCAAGGCCGACGTGGTGGTGGCCGGTGGTGCCGACTCCTTTGCCGCTGTCCCGTATTCCGGATTCCTTTCTCTCCATGCCCTCGACGAGAACGGCTGCTCCCCGTTCAACCACTGCAACGGCATTACGCTCGGTGAAGGTGCCGGTGTCGTTATCGTGGAATCCTATGAACATGCCAAGAAGCGCGGTGCCAAGACGTACTGCGAAGTTCTCGGTTCCGGCGTGACGAGCGACGCTAACCACATTACCGCCCCGCGCGAAGACGCCCTCTGCTTGATGGAGGCCATGAACCGCGCCGTCAATAATTCCGGCATCGCGAAGTCCGAAATTGGTTACGTGAATGCCCACGGTACGGGTACGGGCAAGAACGACTTCGCCGAAATGACGGCCTTCAAGACCTTCTTCGGTGAAGAGAACCCGACGGTGAGCGTGAGCTCCACCAAGGTGATGACGGGTCACTGCCTGGGCGCCGCCGGTGCTATCGAGGCCGTGTTCAGCATCAAGGCTCTCACGACCGATACCGTGCTCCCGACCCTCCATTATTCCGAAGAAGACTCTGCCGCCCTCAAGGAAAAGGCCGGTTCGCTTGACTTTGTCCAGAACGAACCGCGCAAGAAGGCCCTCCAGAGCGTCATGAGCAACAACGTTGCGTTCGGCGGTACGAACGCGAGCATCATTTTCTCCAAGCAGCCGGGCAATGTTTCGGCGCAGTCGGCCAAGGTCAAGAAGATTGCGGTCACGGGTCTCGGTATCGTGAGCCCGCTCGGCAACAGCAAGGCTGCCTACATCGAGGCGCTCAAGGCCGGCAAGAAGCTCGAAAGCGCTTCCGTGAAGTCGGTCATTTCGCTCGACGACTACAAGGAACTCGGCATCAAGATGGCCTTCTACCGCAAGCTCGACAACCTGGGCCAGCTCCAGACGGTCTCGGGCATGCGTGCGCTCCAGGATGCGAACTTCAAGGTGACCGAAGACAACGCGAAGGATATCGGCATTATCGTCGGTACCAGCGAAGGCGGTCTCGGCTCCACGTACGATTTCGAGGAACTCATTGCCCGCGAAGGCAACGCGAACGGTTCTGCGTTCAAGTTCCCGCACACTGTTTACAACGCCGCCGGCGGTTACCTCTCGATTTGCTCCGGCATCAAGGGCTACGGCGTGACGATTACTACGGGTCCGCTCTCCGGTCTCGACAGCATCGGCTATTCCATGAACGTCATTCATGACGGTCAGGAACAGGCGATGATGGCTACGGGTACCGACGAAAACCTGCCGATCATTACTGAATTCGCCGAGAAGCTTGGTGTGGCCGCAAATGACGTGGTCGCTCCCTTCGCGAATGCCGATGGCTGCGTGGTGGGCGATGGCTCCGTGTCTATCCTCCTCGAAGAAGAAGATTACGCGAAGGCCCGCGGCGCCAAGGTCTACTGCTATGCGCTCGGGTTCGGCCATGGCCGCAAGAACGTGAAGTTCGGTAAGCTCGAAGGTTCCGACGAAGCTCTCGACAAGGCCATCAACGACGCCCTCGCCGATGCCGGCCTCAAGGCTTCCGACATCGATGCCGTCTGCGGTTTCGCGAACGGCTTCAAGAAGATTGACGATATCGAGAAGGGCGCGCTCCAGCGCGTGTTCGGCGAAAAGCTTGCCGCGATGCCGCTGTTCGAAGTCAAGGAACGTACCGGCGAAGGCCGTGCGGGGTCTGCGACGCTTGCCGCCTCCGAAGCAGCCATGCTTCTGAGTGGCGAACTCGAAAGCGACAACGCTTACTTTGTTGCAAACGACGGCTCTGTTTCGAGCAAGCCGGCCGCTGCGGCAAATCTCAAGAATGTTTTGATTATCTCTTTTGCGGCTGGCGGTTCTTACAGCGCAGTCGTGTTCGGAAAATAAGGAGGCTATATGAAGGTTGCTCTCGTAACAGGCGCATCCAAGGGAATCGGCAAGGCTTGTGCCCTGCGACTCGCCCGCGACGGTTACACGGTGGTGGTGAACTACTCCAGTTCCGATGAGGCTGCCCAGCAGACTCTCGACCAGATCAAGAACGAAGGCGGCGACGGCATGCTCTACAAGGCGAACGTGGCCGACCTCTCTCAGGTGAAGGTGATGGTTCGCGAAGTCTTCAAGGCTTATGGCCGTATCGACGTGCTCGTGAACAATGCGGGCATCGTGCGTGACGAATACCTCCTGATGATGAATCCGGAAACGCTCGACAAGTGCTTCGACCTGAACGTGAAGGGCTACTTCTATTGCGCCCAGCAGGTCGCCGTGAAGATGTACAAGCAGAAGTCCGGCGTGATTATCAACATGAGCTCCGTCAGCTCCAAGTTCGCGCTCGCGGGCCAGGCGGTTTACAGCGCCACGAAGGGCGCGGTGAACTCCCTCACGCAGACTCTCGCCAAGGAACTCGGCGGTTTCGGCATCCGCGTGAATGCGGTGGCTCCCGGCTTTATCGCGACCGAGATGATCGAGGCCATTCCCGAAGAAACCCGCAAGGGCTACCTCGAGAAGATTCCTCTCAAGCGTTTCGGTTCCGCCGACGAAGTGGCGAACATCGTTTCCGCCCTCGCTTCTGACCAGTTCTCCTACATTACGGGCCAGGTATTCGTGCTCGACGGAGGTCTCTCCCTATGATGAACATTTTCGAAATCAGCGAAAAGATTGCCCAGCGTCCGCCGTTCCAGATGATCGAGAAGGTCACGGAACTCGTGCCGAACGAATCCGCTACTGGCATCAAGAACGTGAGCGTCAACGAGCCCTTCTTCATGGGGCATTTCCCGGGCACCCCGATTATGCCGGGCGTGCTTATCGTGGAAAGCTGCGCTCAGCTTTGCTCGCTCGTGATTGAAAAGCCCGCCGAGGATCTCGAAAAGAACCTCTACGTGCTCCTGAAAATCGACGGCTTCAAGTTCGTGAAGCCGGTGATTCCGGGCGACCAGCTCGAAATTACCGTCAACAAGACGAAGGGCGGTGGAGTCATCGTCGGCTTTGACTGCATCGTCAAAGTGAACGGCGGCGTCCATGCCAAGGGTTCGCTTACCTTCACGAGCATTCCCAAGGAAAACCTCGGAAAGTAATTCCGCAACAGGGTATTAAAGTAAACTCCGGGACGAATCTCGGAGTTTTATTTTTTGCGCCCCCCTAAGGGCTAGTAGCCAGAAAGTCACCCTGACGTAGGTCTGGGTCAGTTTTTTTACCCGACAAGAACATCTGATGCTGACCTTCGTCAGCATGACGGCAGGGTGACGGTTTGCATGACGTTGAAAAAAGCCTCCGCAAATGCGGAGGCCTTTAAAATGCTTTGTGGATCCTTCGACTTCATGCCTTGCGGCATTCCGCTCAGGATGATACTCTTAACCGAGCACCTTTTTCTCGAAGTCGCCGAGGCAGTCGACGAGGGCCTGAACGCCTTCGACCGGCATCGCGTTGTAGATGGAAGCGCGGAAGCCGCCGACGGAGCGGTGACCCTTGAGCTGCTGGAGGCCGCGGTTCTTGGCGAACTCGAGGAATTCCTTGGCGAGATCGTCAGCCTTGTCAGCTGCAACGACGTCCTTGTTGAACACGAACGGAACGTTCATGATAGAACGGTCTTCCTTGGCAGCGGTACCGACGAACACCTTGGAGTTGTCGAGGGCGCTGTAAAGGAGAGCGGCCTTGGAACGGTTCACCTTTTCGATGGCTTCGACACCGCCGAATTCCTTGAGCCACTTGAGCGTGCGGTTCATGACGTACACGGCGAATACCGGAGGCGTGTTGAACATGTTCTGAGCGTCGATGTGGGTCTGGAAGTTGAGCATGGTCGGGATGGTGCGGTTCACCTTGCCGAGCAAGTCCTTGCGGATGATGGTCACGGTCACGCCAGCGCAGCTGATGTTCTTCTGCGCACCGCCGTACACAACGCCGAAGTCAGAGACGTTAATCTTGCGGGCGAGGAAGTCGGAGCTCACGTCGGCCATGAGGAAGCCGGACTTCGGCTTCGGGAAGTTGTGCCATTCGGTACCGTAGATGGTGTTGTTGGCAGTCACGTGGAGGTACGTGGCGTTGTCGCTCAAGTCGAGGTTCTTGTCGATGCGGCTGTAGATTTCGGACTTGGTGTCGCAAGCAACGTGTGCGTTACCGAACTGCTTGGCTTCCTTGTAAGCCTTGTTTGCCCAAACGCCGGTCAGAGCGTAGTCGGCCGTGGCGTTCTGGTCGAGGAAGTTCATCGGGAGCATGCAGAACAGGAGGGAGCAGCCACCGCCGAGGAACACGATGTCGTAGTTCTCGGGGATGCCCATGAGGTCGCGGAGGAACTGTTCGGTTTCGGCGAACATGTTTTCGATCGGCTTTGAACGGTGACTCATGGAGAGAATACTGATGCCGCTATTTGCGTAGTCGATGCATGCAGCAGATGCTTCCTTGAGTGCTTGTTCGGGCAGGACGGACGGGCCTGCGCTAAAGTTGTAGACTTTGTTTGCCATGGTTGTGTTCCTTTTAGTTTTGCCCTAGATT
This sequence comes from Fibrobacter sp., assembly GCF_017551775.1. Lineage (NCBI taxonomy): Bacteria > Pseudomonadati > Fibrobacterota > Fibrobacteria > Fibrobacterales > Fibrobacteraceae > Fibrobacter > Fibrobacter sp. Next base: position 65,799 of record NZ_JAFZKX010000079.1, read on the forward strand.
GGGGCCAATAATTACGGGCGTAAAAATAGCAAATTACGGCCTGTTCGGCTATATTGAATGCTATAAATAATTTTGATGGATGGCTGTTGCGGAGCGGTCACTCTTGCGCTTTTAGTTCAATCTGCGAGATTGTCGCGGCGACGGCCGAAACGCCCCCGATGAACGCAGCGATGAATGTCCCGCAGAACAGGTACAGCGGCAGCGAATACACGGCCCCGTTCGTGATGGCCAGGTACTTCAGCTTGGCTGTCCCCTTGGAGCTTTCCTTGACTGAATAGCGCCAGCGCTCGAAGGAGTAGTCCATGAAGCCGCTCCCGAAGTAGTAGGCGTTTATGACGAAGATGAGGCAAATCGAGGCGACGCTCCCGATGACGGGGATGAGGTTCAGGAGCAGGCACAGCGCCGTCAGCAACAACTGCTTCGCCGTGTTCCTGAGGGCGATGAGGAGCGCCCTCCAGATGTCCTTCAGGGTCTGCTTCGCATCGAAAGGATATTCCTTCCCGGTGAGGATGGTCTCGGTCTTTTCGGAGAGCATCGTGTATATCGGCGACATCAGGACGATCACGATGGTCCCGCCGATGAATACGAACACGATGAAGAATATTATGGGGAGAACGATTTTTATGGCGACCATCGCGGCCTGTATCCAGCCGTTCATGTTTTCGGTGTGGCGCTCTATGATGCCGTTGATCCAGTCGCCGACTCCGACGCCCGAAAAAATGAGCGCAAAGACCACGATGATGTTGAGGACGACGGGCAGCACAAGATACTTGCCGAGCTTGTTGGCCCATATCAGGCGGATCGCCTTGGGGTAGGAGAGGAGTCCGCTTTTTATTTGTTCCTTTGTACGAATCATTTTCCCTTCCATGAAAAAAGCCTCGCGTAGACGAGGCTGCGTTGTCACCCGCGACATTCCGGCTTGCTCATGGCAGGCCGGGTCGGGATATTTTCCTGTAGAATTATGCGCTGAGGGCCTGGATGGCGGCCTGGTACTTCTTGAGACGGAACTTCGTCTTGAGTTCGCGACGTTCCTGGCGCTTGATGTATTTGTCTTCCAGCAGCACGTTCAAGATGGCGCTCTTGGCCTTAGCGGCGAGCGGGTTGCTCTTGAGCGTTTCGACGAAGCGGACGAAGTCCTTCTCGCGGGCCTCGTAGGTGGCTTCTTCGGCGGGGACGCCCTGCGCCATGAGGTTGCAGCTGTATTCGTCGATCCAGCCCTGGTTCTTGTGGTAAGTCATCTTTTCGATAAGGTCGACTACGTCTCCAGGAACGCCCATCTGGACGATTTCTTCGGCGGATTTCTTGGTGCCGCCGGTGGTGAGGTCTTGCAGGATGGCGAGGGTCTGTACTTCTTCGGGCTCGCCCTTGTCCTTCAGGTAGTCGGCAACGTTTTTCAAAAAGTCAATGTAAGGACCGCCCGCCTTGTCCGTCTGGTTCTTGTGGACTTCGGCTGCGATCTTGTAGGCTTCTGCGAAAGAGAGCATATTTATTCCTTGTTGTTATAAACTTTTGTGGCCAGTCGGGCCTCTAGGGAGAATATATAAAACAAACTCGAGGGATGTAGGCCTTTTTTTCCAGAATATGGAAAAAATATCAGATTTGCTCGGTTTTTAGCGGTTTCCCGGAGAAAGTCTTGATAAAGGTCTCGCTGGTCGTGTATTCGTGCCAGTTTTCGGGCGTTTTTCCGGTGCTTACGAAGTCGGAAATGTCCTCGATGGAGCCGGCAAGCCCGCCCTGTTCCTGGAGGGGCTCGTTTGACGTTGTTCGTGACTTGCACAGCTCGAGTGCCGTCTTCAGGACTTCGGCGTTGCGCAGGAACTTGATCTCGGAACAGAGGTCCGAATGCGAACCGTCTTCGGTACTGGATAGAAGCTCCGAAATTTTCTCGAGTACTTTGGTCTGGGCCTGCAGGGCGTCGGTCTGCGCCTGCATCTGGCTCTGGAGCATGGACGTGAATTTTTCGAACTGTTCATCGGTCATGCGAAAGTCCTTTTGAATAAGGTTCTTCCTTTAATATAGCATAAAAAAGGGGGCGGGGATAACTATGCGAATATTCTTTGAGAGAAAGGTGACGAAGCACACTTTGCCTGTGTCGTCTAGGATTTGCTTTGGTTTACGAAAATCGTTGCAGAAATCTGTATTTTTTTTTATATTAGCACCCGCACGCTCGAGTAGCTCAGTTGGATAGAGCAATTGCCTTCTAAGCAATGGGTCGTGGGTTCGACTCCCGCCTCGAGTACGAAAAAAGGCCCCCCTTGCGGGGCCTTTTTTTCGTACTGATGGCGCAACAGGAGAAACCATGTTCGACTACGGCACAAGGCGAGTGATGCGACGGCAAGCTTGCTTGCCGGCATATCCGAGCCGAAGCCGGAGCTACACCGCGTAGCGGTGTAGCCTCCCGCCTCGAGTATAAAATATCCCGATGCCTTTAGGCGCTGGGGCATTTTATTTTATGCAGGTCGAACCCACGATGGAATAAAAAAGAAGAGGTCCCGAAGGAACCTCTTTTTGCATAATGTCGTACAAGCTATTTCTTTATCTTGTTGAGCATCGTCCGGAGGTGGTTCATGTGCGCTTCGTCGAGCGACTCGTAGCGGTAGAACGAGCCGTCGGGCTGGACGAGGTAGAGAACCGGGACGTAACCATTGCCGTAGGTCGGGCCGAACTTTTGCGAGCCGTCCTGGAATACCGGTATGACGACCTTGAACTGGTCGATGAACATGCGGATGTCGTTCTTCTTGATGTTGCCGCCGATGGCGATGGCGATGCCCGTGACTCCGGCGGATTCATATTCCTTCATGACTCCCTGCACTTCGGGGAAGTGCTTCTGGCAGTGCGGGCACTTGGGGCTGAAGTAGTAGATGATCAGGGGACGCTTGGCAAAGTGGCTGAACAGGATGCCCGGATCGCTCACGCCAGTGAGCGGGAGGCTGAAGTCCATCTTCATGGGGGCGCCAGCGGAATCCTGCATGAGCGGGACGTCTGCCGACTGCGGTTCGGGGGCAAGCTGAGCACAGGCCACTGTCGCGGCAATAGTCAAAAACGCGAGAAAACGTGTTGCAAAGCGCATAACAAAAAAACTCCTAGATGGGAAACCCGTTTTATTTGGTTTCCACGCCTTGTAAAATATCAAAAAAAAACGGGGAAAGTGTCACGAAATTGCAAAAAAAAGCGTTTTTGCCCAAGAAAAGGGATTTTAATCACATTTTTGGAGGGTCTGCGGATGAAAAAATATATAATTGAACAGAGGTAAAGGATTTTGTTATGAAGAATAGGCTTCTTTTCATCTTGGTAGCACTTTTGGCGGTCTCTGGTTTTGCGGCGACGCAAGGATCCTTGGTTGACAAGCGCGACGGGAAAAAATATAAGACAGTAAAAATTGGCGACCAGACCTGGATGGCGGAGAACCTGAACTACAAGATGCAGGATAGCTATTGCTATAGTGACGATGAATCAAATTGCAAAAAGTACGGCCGCTTGTACACTTGGAAGGCTGCGCTATATGCTTGCCCTGTAGGTTGGCATTTGCCGGGCAATATTGATTTTAAAGCATTGTACGAATCTGTCGGCGGTAAACAGGTCGCTGGCAAAAAATTAAAGACCAAGGAAGGCTGGAACAAGAACGGCAACGGCACGGATGATTTCGGATTCTCGGCGCTCCCTGCTGGCGCTAAGGACAACAATGGGCGTTACATCGTTGAGGGCTACCTCACGCTCTTCTGGGGTTCTATGGAGAAAGATTGCGACAAAGCGTTCGGCTTGCTGTTGAACTTTGGCGCCGACAGTGTGAACCTGGAATCCGGCAGTAAGGACTTCAGGTGGTCGGTCCGTTGTATAAAGGACGAAACTGTTGTTCCTGCAACCGAAGTGACCGTGGACTCGGTGACTGATTCTCGCGATGGTCAAACCTACAAGACTCTTAAAATCGGTACGCAGACTTGGATGGCGAAGAACCTGAACTACAAAGCGGACTCTAGCTTCTGCTACGACAATGAGGAAAGCAACTGTGCCAAGTACGGTCGCTTTTATACATGGCAAACTGCTTTAAAGGCTTGTCCGAGCGGTTGGCACTTGCCGAGTAAGGCAGAATTTGAAACATTGATCGGATCTGTTGGCGATAAGCTGGTCGCAGGCAGATATTTTAAGTCCAAGGAAGGCTGGAACTATAGCGGCAACGGCACGGATTCTTTCGGGTTCTCGGTACTCCCTGCTGGCTATACGGACGACAAAGGAAAATCTGGCCAGGAGGGCTTTAGCGCGGTCTTCTGGAGTTCGGCCGAGAACAATAGCAGCAAGGCATACTACATGAGCTTGAGCTGCTTCGGCCTCAATGCGACCCTGAGCGGCGACGGCAGTAAGAACATCGCGTTCTCGGTGCGCTGTGTGAAGGACTAGTTTGAAGAGGTTTTATGAAACGACTGGCTTTGACCCTGGTTCTCGTGGTTGTGTTCTGTGCGGAGGGAGCCTTCGCAGCCCCGAAAAAGGGAACCATGACAGACGCCCGCGACGGCGAGTCGTACCAGACTGTAAGGATTGGTAAACAGATTTGGACGGCAGAGAATCTGAAGGTGAAAATCGAGGGTAGCTGGTGCTACGAGGATAAGGAATCGAGCTGTCAGAAATACGGTTGGCTCTATAACTGGGACGCGGCAAAAGTTGCCTGCTCCGTAGGCTGGCACTTGCCCAGCAAAGAGGAATTCGAAATTTTGTTTAAGTTCGTGGGCGGGGCTCAGGAAGATGCTTGGAAATGGGAAAATGCGGGGAAAATGCTGAAGTCCACCAACGGATGGAATGAATATGAAGGAAAAGATGGCAATGGTAATGATGCTTTCGGGTTCTCGGCGCTCCCTGCTGGCTACAGGAATGGCAATGGGAATTTCAACAACGAGGGCAACCGCGCGTACTTCTGGAGTTCTACAGAGAGCGTTAGCGGCAGCGCGTACTACATGGGCTTGGACTTCAGCAAAGACGATGCGTTCCTGAACAGCTTCTATAAGACCCACGGGTTCTCGGTGCGCTGTGTGAAGGACTAGGGGCGTTTTTTCGGTCGTTGGGGTGGCATTTTCACAAAAATGGGTACCAAGTGGGGGTGTTGATGCTGTTTTGGTACCCAATTTTTAGAACAAAGTAATCAATTTGAGGCGCATGTTGGGGTAAAATGTGCGCAAAACAGCTTCGGCTGGGTACCAAAATGCTGCTTTTGTGTTGTTTGGTACCCACTTGCGGGCAAGTTTCGCTCGCCTGCGACTGAAAAATGTTTGTTGCGTTGCAGATAAACTAAAATTTTGGGTACCAAATGGTGTGACTTTGGGTGCTTTGGTCCCCATTTTTGCGCATTTCACGAATTTTCGCCTTCAAAAGTAGCCTCCACGCCCTGCTTTTTTGTATTTTGCCCGGTAGCAAGCCCCACGCTTGCTGTGTCGCGATGCGAATGCTCGCCTTTTTTATATATGTAGTTTCCACCTATGCTACATGAACAACCTGGAAATCCTTCCACCTGATGAACTGCAACGGCATTTGCAGTTGCAATCCGAAAAACTCTACTCCGCCATAACCCGCCTGCGGGCGCATCTCGCGAAATTGCCACCGGGCCGCATCCGCATGGCACGCCGCGGGAACGGAATCCGCTTCTACCACGTGACGGACCCGAAAACTCCCGGCGGCACGTATATCCCGCGATGCGAGGAATCCATCGTGGCGAAATTGGTCCAGAAGGATTACGAAAAGTCGGCCTTGACCGAAATGGAACGGCGCCTGGAACTTGTCAACGAGTTTATTGCAGAGTTCCGCCCGCAGGTCCTTGGCGAAATCTACGACGGAATGCCGGAGTGCCGCCGGGCGTTTGTCGACCCGGTGCAACTTTCTGACGAGGAATACGCCAAGCGCTGGCTCGCAGTCCCGTACAGGGGCAAGCCCTTTGCCGCTGACCAGCCGGAATTTACGACCGCCCGAGGCGAGCGCGTGCGCTCCAAGTCCGAGGTCATCATCGCGGATACGCTTTCCCGAATGGGAATCCCTTACCGCTACGAATTTCCCCTGAAGTTGAAATTGCCGCGGGGGAAGGGCACGACGAACTTTTTCCCGGACTTCACTTGCCTCAACCTGCGCACGCGCGAGGAATACCTGTGGGAGCATTTCGGCATGATGGACGACCCGGAATACGCCCTCAACGCCATGGGAAAACTCGACGTCTACGAGAAGAATGGAATTTTTCTGGGGAAACGCTTGATTGTCTCGCGCGAGACGGTGGAAAACCCGTTGAACGTGAAGCGAATCCAGAACCTAGCCGAAGAATACTTGCTTTGAAGAGTGCTGGTTGGGGCGTGCCTACCTATAAAAACGACAGAAACGCAAAAACGTTACCTTTTGGCCGTTTTTTTTCGCGGACTCGCGGAAAGGAAATTTGCTTTTTGTAAAAATTATATAGATTGAAGAAAAATCCTTTGCAAAGAGGTGCTTTATGGCATTTAAGAAAGTCGAAAGGCGTCTTTTCGGACGCAAACAATCTCCCAGGAGCCACGTAGTGGCGATAGGGGCCATGTTTCTTTTCCTTGCGGCCTGTGGCGACGACAGCAGTTTCAACGGCCCGAGCGATAACGGGCCGGTTGAGGTGAAGAGTGGAACAATGACCGACTCCCGCGATGGTCAGACCTACAAGACTGTGACGATTGGCTCGCAGACGTGGATGGCAGAAAACCTCAACTACGAAACGGACTTCAGTTTCTGCTATAATTACGAGGAAACTAACTGCGCCAAGTACGGAAGGCTTTACAGTTGGGCTGCGGCGGTAGGTAAGTCGGAAAGCGAATGTGGCCCTGCCTATATATGCTCTCTGCCGTCAGGAAACATTCAGGGTGTATGTCCCAATGGCTGGCATCTGCCGAGCAAGGTCGAATGGGAAACTTTGTTCAACGCAGTCGGTGGACCATCGACGGCAGGCAGGGTGCTCAAGTCCACATCCGGATGGAATAGTAGTGGCAACGGTACGGATGCTTTCGGGTTCTCGGCGCTCCCTGCTGGCTACAGGATCGGCGGCTACAGGATCGGCAATGAGGGTTACGACGGCGAGGGCGACTACGCGTACTTCTGGAGTTCTACGGAGGACTTTACCGGCTACGCGTACTGCATGTTCTTGGACTTCTACATCGTCGATGCGAACCTGCACGACATCATTAAGAACTACGGGTTCTCGGTTCGTTGTGTGAAGGACTAACGGGGTTTACCTTTTCTTGCCTTTTTGTGGGTTTTGGCTTTTTAGAATATGGATGGTTTTCTCGATAAATTTAAGAAAATTTGAAGTGCCTTTAATGGCGTCGGTTTCTTCTTTCCAAGCGGTGCTGTCATATGCCCATGGTGCAACGTGATTTTCTAAATCCCTTAATTCTTGTGGCTTGTTGCTTAAGTATTCTGCGCATTGTGCATATGCTATGTCTGCGTATGCTTTGGGTGAAATATTTTCGTTTTCTCGTATATATGCTTCCAAAGGATTGTTTATTTGTTCGTTGACGTATGCAAGAATTTTTTGTGAAATGCAGTTGCACATATCAGGACTTTCCATGTTCGTGCATTGCCGCATGAAATCTTGATAATCTTTTTCGGTGAATTGTAATTCCTTGATTTCTTCCTTTTTTATGGCATAAAGGAGATTGCCTATAAAAACAAAGTCTTTTTCGGTCCATGTTTTTTCAATGCGATTGTCGTCAATGCATTCGACCATCGCTCCATCAGTGTATGTTTTGGGCCGAATGCTGTAGTCCTTCTGGAAATCTGCGGTTGGTGGATGATTTAATCTTTCATCAAAGTGTTGTCTAGTAAATTCAAGCATGCAATTACATTCTTGAGGGGTAAGCCTGCTTGTACAGCCATGCATGAAGTTTTGTTGGGTCTTTTTTGAGAAATTGTACTTGCCGGTTCTGCTTGATGATGTTTCGTTCGCCTGTGCAGAGGCGACTATGATGAGCAATGTAAGCAGAAAGAGCTTTATGGAAGACATAATTCAAATATATACTAAATAAATGACTCAATTCATTAACAGAATAGCGAGATGGACGCCTACGGCGTCCGCGGCTTCGGCTCGGTCATGTCGGCAAGCAAGCTTGACGTCGCGACACTCGCCTTGCACGCTTTTGCCAAAACGTGCACTTCGTTTACGTTTTGCCCTTCGGGCTTGCCGTGCTGCGCACGGTCAAGGCCTCCCGCGTCGCGTTTCACTTCGTTCCGCTCCGCGGTAGTCGAACTCACGACTACGTCGCTCGTCCGGAATCTCTCGCTATTCCGGATATAAAAAGAAAACCACCCTGATGGGTGGTTTTTCTTTTTATCGGAATAGCGAGATAAGACAAAAGTTTCACGGTGTTCAACTTTTGCCCTTCGGGTTACGCCTTGCGGCGTAATCTCTAAATCGCCTAAATTCACTGCGTTCAAATGGCGATTTAGTCGAACTCACTTCGTGAGTTCTCATCTCGCGTATAATTCCGATACGAAAAAAGCACCCACAAGGGGTGCTTTTCGTATCGGAATAGCGAGATTCGAACTCACGACCTCTTGCTCCCGAAGCAAGCGCTCTACCAGGCTGAGCTATATTCCGGATTGGTGGGCACAATTATAGATAAAAAGTGGAACTTTTTAAAGGGGTCGGGGGCGAAAAAATTGAAAAATTGTGCAAAATTTACCTTTTACGGACGGTTTTTGCGGGCTTTTTGGGGCTGGGACGTGTCGGGGTGTCGCTGTTGGCGGGTTTTCCGATGATCATGATGCTTGAACCGGCGTTGTCGGGCTCGACTTTGTACAGGCGGATGCGGTTGCTCCATTCGGACCGGACCTTGCGGTCAATGATGCGTTTTACGTTCCCGTAGCTGGGGTTTCCGCCGCCGTGGATGACCCTGAGGACTTTCAGGCCGGCGATGGTGAGGTCATCGATGCGCCGCTCGACGGCTTCTGCGGCTTCGTCGGCGGTCATGCCGTGCAGGTCGATTTCGTCTTCGGGCATGGGCAGGTCCCAGGCGGCAGGGTTGCGGCGCATCTTGCGTCCGCGCGCAAGGCGTGCGGGGCGCTGCACGGCGGCGTTTTCCGCATCGACGCGCATCTGCTCGTCCTTGTCTTCCATGCGGTGGTTCATGATCCACTGCATCTGGAATTCTTCTTCTGCGTTCAAAACCATCTCAAACCTCAGCCCAAATATAGGCATTTATAGCCATCGATAAACAGATTTAATTTAGAATATAAACGTTTGATAATTACAAAAAACAGCTACTACCTGGGAGGCGTCGGCCACAACCTGACAAGGCGAGTGCCGCAGCCATACTTGTATGGCTATGGCCGAGCCGTAAGGTTGGCGCTTGCGCCAGGATGGGGAGAATTAAGAACGGGTAATAAAATTCCCGTGGTAATTCCAGCTCCACTGGTCGGGGTGTTCCGCTATCCATTTTTCGACTTCGCTTGCGATATCTGCGGTGAGGTCACGCCCCTCAGCCTCGTAGTGCGGCGGGAAGTACTTCTCGAAGCGGATGACGATGCGCTGTTTGCGGTGCGGCTTGCGCTTGTCGCTTTCCTCGATAAACGTGCGGAAGATGACGATGCCCGCTCCCATGCTGTTGATCTTTTGCGGGAGCCTCAGATACATCGTGGTCGGTCTTCCGAAAAGCGTGACGGTGTTGCCCTTGGTGTTTTTGCCTTGGTCGAAAACCATCGCGAGGATGCCCTTGGTGCGGAACAGTTCGCGGATGAGTTTTCCGGTTTCTTCGGGGTGGTATTCGGTGAGGTGCGGGTCGCTGCGCAGTTCCTTGAGAACGTCGCGGAATGCGGTGTCGCCGACGGAATCGGTGATGAGATGTACGTGATCGCTATAGCGGCAGAGGGCGCGGTGCATCAGTTCGAAGGCGCCTTGGTGGATGCTGATGCCGGCGATGGGCATGCCGATTTTCGCACATTCGGCGACGGCGTCGCGGATGATTTCTTCGTTCTCGTACACGATGCGGTCGGTCGTGCTCCTGATGCGGGCGAGGCCGCGGTACGAATCGAGGGCGTCCCAGAAGATGCCATGGAATACGTCGCGCGCGGTCATTTTTTGCAGCGGCTCGGCGCCGTTTAAACGCGGTGTGCCGTTTAATGTGGCGCCTTTATCCCGCGTCTCTATATATTCCCGTGCTTTATCGAGGTGCTTTTCCACACGGCCGTAGGCGCGCTTGGTGTGGAGCGCCTTGTAGACGGGAAACGCGATGGTAAAAAGGAACGAGTAAAAGAAGTCCGGCAGCCGGAGCAATACGAAGAATAGAAACTTGTATATGCCGAACTTTATTTTGTGCATTGGAATGGTGATGCCGCAACGAGTACAGCGAGACAGATGCTACTGTTCGTCGAATTCCAAGATGTTTCTGCCGAGTTCGCGCTCGAACAGCCTGCGTGTAAGCCCTTCGCCCGAGTAACTGAGCGTGGGGGAGACTTCGTAGAGCTTGTCCGGCTTCACTTCGATGTGTGCCTTGCGGAGCCATTCCTTGTGCAGCTTGCCGATCATGGTACGCGCCGTTTTCGGGGAGTCGTTCCCGTCGGCGTTCTTGACCGGGCTGAATTCCTCTTCGCGGATGACGCCGAAGGGGAGCATGGAACCCAGCAGCGGGAAGGCGTCGAACAGGAACTGTTCGAACTTCCAGCATTTTTCGATGCCGCAGACGGTCTTCCTTGCGGTATGCCACGGGAGCTTGCCGGTCTGTACCTTGCGGAGGGCCGAAATTTTGAACAAGTGAATGGCGATGTTCCCGCCGTCAAATACAAGGCTTCCGTCGGGGTTCGTCATGTCGCGGTAATTCTCGGGAAGGTCGCTGTATTCGACAACGCCGGGCTTTTTGTTCTGGAAGGCGAAAATGCCGACCTTTTCGGATGCGTTTGCCTTGTGCACGACCTTGGAGGCGCTGACGGCCATCCCGTTGTCGGCGAGTGCGCCGATGAATGCTGGGTCGCAAATGCGGCAGAGCGCGTTGTCAACGCTGTAGAGGAACACGTACTGGATTCCCTTCTCTACGAGCCAGGCGAGGGTGCCGCTCTGGGCGAGTGCGCGGAAGCAGCCACCGTTTCCGTCGGGCACGAGGGCGAGCCTGTCGCCGTCAAGCACGGCCTTGCCATCGGGCGTGAGCGCGCAGATGGTTCCCTGCTCGAAGAAGCGGATGTTGTCGCGGTCCATGCCGAAGAAGTTGTGCTCGGTAAAGAAGTTGACGGTCGCCTCGTGGTTCAAGGGGCTCGTCATGATGCACCAGGGAATGGGGTGGCCCACCTGTGCGGCGAGGTTCTGCAAGCGTTCCGCCTGCAATTGGAAAAGGCTCTTGTGGCTCGGGAGCCCGATATCGAACATGCCCTTCGGGCCATCGAACCCGAGGCGCGAACCCTGGCCGCCTGCTACGAGGAATGCGGCCACCTTGCCCTTCCCGAGCAGCATCTCTCCGATTTCTTTCCAGTAGTTGTACTTGAGGTCGTCTTCGGCAATCCTGAACGGCATCGGCTTCAAATCGGCAGACACGTTGTCTTCGAGCGAAGCGTTCGACTTTTCGGTGTAGAGAGCCTTCAGTTCTTCCCAGTCTTGGCTCAGGATGTCGCGTTCGAGGAGCTTGCGCGCCTCCCCGGTCAATGTTTCGAGATGAGCCGTCAACTCCTGCTGGCCGGCAGCGTTCAAAGTTTCAATAATGTCTTTTTCCATACTATCTCAAACCGAAGAATATCACCATGCTCACGATAAGCGCGAAGATGCTTATCAGGTGCATGCGCCACACGATTTTCGAGTTCATCAGGGGCTTGCTCGGGAACTTGCCTTCCCACTTCTTCTGGTAGTGGTGGTGCAGCGGCGCGCAGAGGAATATGCGCTTGCCGGTTCCAGTCGCCTTCTTGGTAATCTTGAACCAGAGAATCTGGAGGAGCACCGAGCAGGCTTCTGCAATGATAATCACGCACACGATGGGGAGGAACAGGCCCGCCTGCACCAGGATGAACATGATGCCGATGGTGGCGCCGAAGCCCACGGAACCCGCGTCGCCCATGTAGATTTCGGCGGGAGGGCTGTTGAACCACAGGTAGGCGAGCAGCGCGCCCGCGATGGACATGGCGATGGGGAAGAGTTCGTCACAGCCGGGCAGGTACGGCACGTGCAGGTAGGTGCTGAAGATGAAGTTGCCGCTCACGTAGGCGACAAGTCCCACGAAAACCATGCTGGTGAGGATGGGCACCGAGACGAGGCTGTCGAGACCGTCGGTAAAGTTGGTGCCGTTAGCGCTTGCCGCAATGACAAACGTCATGAACGCAACAAAAATCCAGTTGGGGAGATGAATCTGGAATACGTCGATGGGGCAGAAGGGAATGGTCAGGTCGCCCTTGAGCTCGGGGATGAACTTGTAGCAGAAAATCGCGACGATCAGGCTGAACAGGAAGTAGAGGAACAGGCGCAGGCTGCTGGAAATGCCGTCGGCCTTGTCCATGTAGTCGGCGGCTTTGAGTTTGCCGAGCTTGATGAGGCGCTTGGCCCTGACTTTCGCGATGTCGTCGATGGCTCCCACGGCGGAGAACGCGGCGAGGATGACCAGCGTGGAAATCGTATAGCCGTTCATCTTGCAGACGAGGAGCGACACGATTTCGACAACCACCACCAGGAGAAGCCCGCCCATGATCGGGGGAGACTTGGTCTTGCCGTCCTTGTCGAAGTCCGAAGTGGCATCGAGCCCCTGCAGGAGGCGGATGTACTTGGGCATGAAGAAGAGTACGAGGATGATAGATAGCATGGCGGCCGCGCCTGCGCGGAAAAGACGGCCATCAAAAAGGTCCATGCTGGTAATGTGGTAAAGCCAATGACAGAGCATAGTGGTCAGCAATATGGGCCGACTTTGTCATTTGGTGCCGCTGAACTATTTGGCAGGAGCTGTTGTGTCATCCTGAGCGGGGAACCAAAGGTTCGAAGTCGGGGGTATAGATAAAAATTACATCAACGAACAGGAAAAAAGGTGAATGCGAGGGGACGCAAAGCAAGAGGGACGTTAAAAAAATAGTTTTTTGTAGCGTCTTTGGCTTGTTGGGGCCGAAATTTCTACATTATGGAACATGAGTGAACTGCGTATCGATTGCCCACACTGTGGATCGACTTTTAACGTGATGCTGGACGGCGAACCCTCGTCCATGATGGTCTTTGCCTGTGCGAAGTGCAAGACTCCGCTGATGCATTGTGCGGGCGTGACCTCGGAACTCGATCGGGACGAATTCACGAAATTGCGCGAACGCCTGAACCGTGTGCTGAATGCGGTCATGAAGCGCGACGGCGAAGTGAGCGAGGTTGCCGCCTCCTTGAAAAAGCTCGTGGAAGAATCAAACGCCCGTGCCGAAGAACGCGGCTCCGAATCTACGCATGCCATATCCGACGAAGCGCTTGCCGAACTGCAGAAGGGGCTTGCGGAAATGGATGTGGACAGTTTCTTGGAAAACCTTTAGGCCGGGACAGCGCTGGAGCGATTAATGCTTGAATTTTTTATAGCAGCCCTCGTGGTGGCTTTGGCTCCCGGGCCGGACAACCTGTTCGTGCTCGCCCAGAGTGCGACCCATGGCGCGAAGGTTGGCTTTTGTGTGATTTGCGGGCTCTGTACCGGAATCGTCATCCAGGTTTGCCTGCTGATTCTCGGCGTGTCGGCCCTGATTGCGGCTAGCCCGGTTGCGTTCTTTGTTCTGCAATGTCTCGGTGCCGCCTATCTGCTTTATCTGGCGTACAAGAGTTTCCAGGTCCGCGCCGGCGTCGTGAAACTGGATGCGGGCAACGCTGCCGAGGATAATGCTGCCGGGGAAGGTGCGGGCCTGTCGTTTCGCAAGCTCTACCCGCGTGGCATCATCATGAACTTGACGAACCCGAAGGCCGTCCTTTTTGCGCTTTCGTTCATTCCGCCGGCAGTCGATTTGAAACGCGACATGGCCCCGACGCTCCAGATGGCGGTTCTCGGCGTGGAATTCATCGTGGCGACCTTCATCGTGTTCGGCTCCATCGCGCTTCTCGCGGGCGCCGTGAAGAAGTTCCTGCTCAATAGCCCGAAGGCGAACCGCAACCTCAACTGGTTCAGCGGCTGCGTATTCGTGCTGCTTGCTTTCGCTCTGTTCTTTGTCTGAAGTCACCCTGAGGACGCTCAGGGTCGGCTTATAGTTGTTTTTCAATCAGTCCCAAAATCTTCTCGATGGCGATTTCGGGCGCTTCGCAGGTGTCGCCGCCAGCGGCACGGGTGTGGCCGCCTCCGCCGAATACGCGGGCGATGGCGTTCACGTCCACCACGTAGTTGCTGCGCAGGCTTATTTTGTACTTGCCGTTCACGGGGTACAGGAACAGGGCCACTTCGGTGCCGCCGACCTCGCGGATGGTGTCGATGACGTTGGAAAGTTCAACCGGCGAGACGTCGAAACGAGCCATGTCTTCGGGGGTGATGTGGGCGTAGACCACTTTACCCCCGAGCCCGAGCTTGCAGTTTTGCATCACGAAGCCGGTCACGAGAGTTTGTTTGTAAGTGCGCGTGTAGTAGGTCTCGTTCACGATTTTTGCGAAGTCGATTCCCTTCTCGATTAAGTCGCCCACGACTTGCATGGTGCGCTTGCCCGTGCTGCTGAATTTGAATGCGCCCGTGTCGTGCACGATTCCGAGATACAGCGAATTGGCGGTCTCTCGGCTCACCTTCGCTTTGTCGAGGTTTACGTAAAGGACTTCGCATGCGGAACTCGCCTCGGGCTCCACGAGGTTCGCTGTGCACAAGTTGAGCGGGTTAGAAATGTGGTGGTCGACGTTTATCGTCTTCTTGGCGGAGCGCAGGCATTCCGCTCCGTTCGCGCCCACGCGCTCGAAACTCGGCGTATCCATGAGGAACACGAGGTCGTAGGGCTTTCCGCCGTTGCTTTCCGCTGTCCATGCTTCACGGGCTTCGCTTGCCCCGCGCAGAATCTTGTAGCTTTCGGGGAACTTTTCGAGGAACAGGTCCGCACGGATTTCAGGAAAGTTGTCTTGGATGTAGTTGAAGATGGCCGTGGTGCTCCCAACGCAGTCGCCGTCGGGGCGGACGTGTCCAAAAATCGCTACGGTCTTGGCTTCGCTCAAAAATTCGTCGATAATCATGCGGTTTTCCTTTTTTTACCTCAATTTAGCAACATTTCCTCTGAAAACACCCTTTTTTCGCCTTTTTTCTCTCGTCTCTCGTCTCTCGTCTCTCGTCTAATATCTATATTTTCCGCCAAATTGCATTTTTGCCTGGGTCCTGTGACCAGATTCGCCAATTCCACTGGTGCAAGAGCAGAGAAACTCGGACAAAAACATGTAATGAAACAACAATCAAAAAAAAGGAATGGCTATAATGGCTACTATCACTAAGGAAAAAGCTGCAGAACTCACCGCCAAGTTTGGTGCAAACGAAAAGGATACCGGAAACGTCCGCGTCCAGATCGCAATCCTCACTGAAAAGATCAAGAACCTGACGGAACACATCAAGAGCCACAAGAAGGATTTCCACTCCCTCCGCGGTCTGTCTGCCATGGTTGCCAAGCGCCGCAACCTCCTCAAGTACTACGGTGAACAGGATATTCTTGCTCAGCGTGCTCTCATCAAGGAACTCGGTCTCCGCGGCTAATTCTGCGGACTGGAGATAATCTATGTCTATTGACGCATACAAAGCCAAGTACGGCAAGATGCTCGACCCCAAGGAAGTGTCCGTGACGCTTCCCGACGGCCGTGTCATCACGTTCGAAACTGGCCGTATCGCCAAGCAGGCTCGTGGTGCAGCCGTCGCCAAGATGGGCGACGCCTTTGTGCTTTCCACGGTTTGCTACGGCGAAGAAAAAGAAGGCGATTTCTTCCCGCTCACGGTTGAATATCGCGAAAAGGCCTACGCTGCTGGTCGCCTCCCGGGTGGCTACAACAAGCGCGAAGCCGGACGTCCGTCCGACGAAGAAACGCTTTCTGCCCGTATCATCGACCGCCCGATTCGCCCGATGTTCCCCGAGAACTTCACTCGCGAAGTCCAGGTTATCGTGCAGGTTCTTTCTGCTGACCGCAAGTTCGCACCCGACGTGCTCGGCGTGTCTGCGGCCTCCCTCTCCATCGGTCTTTCCGAACTGCCCTTCGAACAGCAGGTTGCCGCCGTGCGCGTTGCCGTGGTCGATGGACAGAACATCGTTATGCCCACCTACGAACAGATGGCCTGCGCCGATCTGGACCTGGTGGTCGCCGGTACCGAAGATTCCGTCTGCATGGTGGAAGGCGGTGCTTACGAAGTTTCCGAAGACACGATGATCAATGCTATTCTCGCTGGTCACGAAGCTATCAAGGCTATGTGCAAGGCCCAACAGGAACTGGTGGACCGCTGCGCCAAGCCGAAGATGGAGCTCAAGCCGCAGCATGTCGGCGAAGCCCACGAAAAGCTTCTCGCCACGGTTAAGGAAGTGGTCTGGGACGAACTGAACAAGGACGTCCACTCCAACATGGTGAAGACCGACTTCTATCCGGCTATGGCAGACCTCTGCGCCAAGATGCTCGAAGATGAACGCATTCTCGCTATCGTCGGCAAGGACGAAGAACAGGATGCCGCTCTCGTTGCCGATGCAAAGGCAATCTTCAGCGACTATGAACGCACTGCCATGCGCGAAATGATTCTTAACGAAGACGTTCGTCTCGACGGCCGTCTTACGACCGAAGTCCGCCCGATCGAAATCGAACTCGGCGTTCTCCCGAGCGCTCACGGTTCCGCGATCTTCCAGCGCGGCGAAACCCAGGGTCTCGTGGTCTGCACGCTCGGCTCCAAGGCCGACGAACAGCGCTACGAAAGCCTGCAGGGCGAAGGCTCCAAGAGCTACATGCTGCATTACAACTTCCCGCCGTACAGCGTGGGTGAATGCAAGCGCCTCGGCATGAGCCGCCGCGAAATCGGTCACGGCCACCTCGCCGAACGCTCTCTCGCAGCCGTTCTTCCGCTGCCCGAAGATTTCCCGTACACCATTCGCGTGGTGTCCGAAATCCAGGAATCCAACGGTTCTTCTTCCATGGCCTCTGTTTGCGGTGGCTGCCTCAGCTTGATGGACGCTGGCGTTCCTATCAAGGCTCCGGTTGCAGGTATCGCCATGGGCCTCATCTCCGAAAAGGGCTCCGTCAAGGAAGGCGGCAAGATCAAGATCTTGTCCGACATCACCGGTACGGAAGACCACCTCGGCGATATGGACTTCAAGGTGACTGGTACCGCTGAAGGTATCACCGCCTTCCAGATGGACATCAAGATCCGCGGTATCACTCCGGAACTCATGCGCGAAGCTCTGGAACAGGCCAAGCAGGGCCGTCTCCACATCCTCGGCAAGATGGCTGAACTCGGCCTCGCCGCTCCGCGTCCGAAGGTTTCCGAAAAGGCTCCGACCATGATCAAGATGCGCATCCCGACCACGAAGATCCGTGACGTCATCGGTTCCGGTGGCTCCGTGATCAAGGGCATGCAGTCTCAGACGGGTTGCACCATCAACATCGACGACGATGGCAACATCGATATCGCTGCTCCGTCCGGAAAGGCCGCTGCAGTCTGCCGTCGCATGATCGAAGAACTCACTGCCGAACCCGAACCGGGCCGCAAGTACAAGGGCAAGGTCAAGACGATCCAGCCGTTTGGCGCATTCGTCGAAATCCTCCCGGGCCGCGACGGTCTCGTGCACATCTCCGAACTTGCCGACCACCGCGTCGAAAAGGTCGAAGACGTTGTTCACGTCGGTGACGAAGTCGAAGTGCTCTGCCTCGGTGTCGACCCGAAGGGCAAGGTGAAGCTTTCCATGAAGGCTCTGCTCCCTCCGAAGGCCGCTCCGGCTGCTGAAGCTCCGGCCGCCGCTGAAGCTCCCGCTGCGGAAGTTGCTCCTGAAGCACCCGCTGCTCCTGAAGCTCCGGCTGAAGCGTAATTTCGTTTGTTCGAAATTTGAAAAACGCCTGGCTTAATCGCCGGGCGTTTTTCGTTTATATTAAAAACGGGGAAAAGGGAAGAATCCCTAGTCTCGTTACTTTTTCGAGAAAATTCTCTTGAATGCGGCGCCGATACCGAGGGCCTTGGTGTCGGACCAGAAAGACGTCGGCATGGCGATGAGTTCAGCGATGGGGCGCGGGAACTTCTTGAAGATGTACTGCCTGCGCTTCATGCCGATGCGCACGTTTTCGGGGCGCCAGTTGCTGCCGAAGTGATGGATGCTCACTGTCTCGTCGGCGGTGGTGATTACTCCGTCCAAAAAGCGCTTGGGCGAGAAGTACCATTCGGGCAGGATGTCGAGTCCGTTGAACTTGTCGCAGGCGTTCGCGAGAATCTGCGGCAGCACGAGCTGTTCCACGGTCTCTTCGCTGTATTCGTAGTGGTGCTCGGTGTAGTACCTCAGGGCTTCGCCGATTATCGGGGAACCTTTCTCCGCCCCGAGGAATGACGGCTCGATGCGCTTGGAACCGTTCTCGTATCCGAGAATGTAGTTGCGGTCGAGCAGGTGGTTCGGGGACATCAGGAGCTGCACGTCGGAATCGAGATAGATGCCGCCTTCGGTGTACAGCGCGAACAGGCGGACCGCATCGGCGGCGAACGCCCAGTTACGCTTCTCCATGGCTTCGAGAATCCAGGGAATGCCCGTAGCCTTGGCCTTGCGGTAGTCCCAGAAAATGCAGTTGTAGTCGCCTAAATATTTTTCCCAAGACTCCATGCAGCGTTGAACCTTTTCAGGAAAAGGCTCGTTCGATAACCAGCAATAATGAAATATCTTCGGGATCATATATCTAGCTCCATCTGTACCCATATTTTAACTTTTTTTTTTGAAAAAGGAACAATTTTTTTACAATTTTATCGGGGAAAAAAGCCCGAAAATGAAATTTTGCTAAATTTGGAGTATGACCAAGTTTAGCGAATTCCCATACGTTGCCGACCGCTTTAATGCCGTCCGCAGGGAAACTGTACAAGTCCGCGTTGGCGAGGCTTTGATAGGGGGCAACGCCCCCATTTTAGTTCAGTCCATGACCACCACCAAGCCCAAGGACGTCGAGAAGACCGTTGCCGAGACTTTGGCTTTGGCAGCCGCGGGGTGTGGTCTGGTTCGCATTACCGCTCCGACCTTTGCCGATGCGCAGGGCCTCGAAGAAGTGATGAAGCAGGTCCGCGCTGCGGGCTGCACCGTGCCGGTTTCCGCCGACATCCACTTCCAGCCGAAGGCCGCGTTCGAGGCACTCAAGTGGGTGGAGAAGGTCCGCATCAATCCGGGCAACTTTGTCGACACGGGCATCCTCACGCTCGAGAACCAGACGGACAAGTCGTTCGACGAGGGCAAGGAGAAGGTCGCCGAGGCCTTTACGCCGTTCGTGCAGGAGGCCAAGCGCCTCGGTCGCGCCATCCGCATCGGCGTGAACCACGGCTCGCTCGCTGCCCGCATGATTTACCGCTACGGCGACACGGTGGAAGGCATGGTGGAAAGCGCCATGGAATACCTGGCCGTGTGCGAAGCCGAGCATTTTGACCAAGTTGTTCTAAGTTTGAAGAGCAGCAACCCGCGCGTGGCGATTGCCGCCTACCGCATGCTCGCCGCCCGCATCAAGCAGGAAGGCTTCAAGCCGTATCCGTTCCACGTGGGCGTTACCGAAGCGGGCGCGGGTGCCGACGGGCGCTTGAAGTCGGCCGCAGGTATCGGAGCCCTGTTGCTCGATGGCCTTGCCGATACGATCCGCGTGTCCTTGACCGAAGACCCGGTGGCCGAAGTCCCGGTGGCGCAGGAACTCATCAAGGCTTGCGCTTTGCCTGCCGCTCCGATAGCATACAGCGTGCCCGTTTTCGAGAAGGACCCGTACCATTACGAACGCAGGGAGACAGTTCCTGTCGCTATTTCCGGCGTGGAAATCGGCGGCAGCAGTCCGGTGAAGGTCGGCGTGAAGGCCGATGCGATTGCACTTACCGGCGAACGCCGCAATGCGGAATTTGCCCTCCCGAGCTTGAGCGAAAAGCCGATTGTTGAATTCAAGGATGCGATGGACATCGCCGGTTTCGCTCAGAATCCAGCCTCCGTGCCTGCAGGTTCCGTTTTCTGCTACACCGGCCCGGAGATGGTTTCCGGCGTGCGCGCGTTAACTGCGGCTTTGGATGCCGCCGGTCGCAAAGACCCGATTCTCCTTTATGCGAAAATTGCAGACAACGAAACGGAAACCCTCCGCGTCTCCGCCGACATCGGAAGCCTCGTGACCGACGGTCTTGGCGACGCCGTCGTTATCGACGGCTACAAGGGCGCGAAGGAAAGCGTTCTGCTCGCATTCGACATTTTGCAGGCTGCCTACTGCCGCCGCAGCAAGACGAACTTTATCAGCTGCCCGAGCTGCGGACGTACTTTGTACGACATCCAGCAGGTGATGGGCAAAATCAAGGCCCGCTTTGGCCACCTTTCGGACATCTCCATCGGCATCATGGGCTGCATCGTGAACGGCCCGGGCGAGATGGCGGACGCCGACTTCGGCTACGTGGGCGGTGGCCCCGGCCGCATTACGCTGTTCGAAGGCAAGACCGCGGTCAAGAAGAACATCCCCGAAGAGGACGCCATCGAAGAACTGGTGAACCTCATCAAGGAACGTGGCCGCTGGCAAGAACCTTAGAGAATTGATAATGGATAATTGACAATGAATAATTGTTATAATCGCGGCTACGCCGCCAAATTGAATAATCATCAATCATACATTATCAATCATCAATCATTTTAACATTAACAAAGGACTAAAATCATGGCAACTATTAAGACGATGAACAACATTTCCAAGAAAGGCTTGAGCCTGTTTGGCTCGTTCTACCAGGTTTCCGACTCCGTCGAAAATCCGGATGCCATCTTGGTGCGTTCCGCCCAGGTTGATACCGATAACTTCGACGGCCTTCTCGCCGTCGCCCGCGCCGGTGCTGGCGTTAACAACATTACCATCGACAAGGCTTCCGCGAAGGGCATCTGCGTGTTCAACACTCCGGGTGCAAACGCCAACGCCGTGGCAGAACTCGTGATGACCGTGCTCGGCATGGCCGTGCGTAACGTGGACAAGGCCGCCGCCTGGGTGAAGAACCTCGACACGACCGACCCGGATCTCGCCAAGACCGTCGAAAGCGGCAAGAAGAAGTTCGCCGGCATGGAACTCGCTGGCAAGACGCTCGGCGTCATCGGCCTCGGCAAGATCGGCGTGCTCGTCGCCAACTACGCTCGTTGGAAGAACATGCGTGTGCTCGCTTACGAACCGTATCCGAACGCCGCCAACATGCACGAACTTTCCAACAAGGTCGAAATCGCTACTTTGGACGAAGTCATTGCTAAGTCCGACTTCCTCACCGTGCACGTTCCGTTCATCAAGGGCGTGACCGAGAACCTCCTGAACCGCAAGAACCTCGCCGGCTTCAAGGGCAGCTACATCATGAACTTCGCCCGCGGTGGCATCGTGGAAATGGCCCCGGTCAACGAGATGCTCGCTTCCGGTTCCCTCCAGGGCTACCTCTGCGACTTCCCGGATGCCGACCTCATCAAGAACGACAAGGTGACTTGCTTCCCGCACCTCGGCGCTTCTACCGAAGAAGCCGAAGAAAACTGCGCTGTGATGGCTGTTGAAGAACTGAAGGACTACATCGAATTCGGCTGCGTCCGCAACTCGGTGAACTTCCCGGCCCTCGTCGATCACCCGCACGCTGGCGTCAAGAGCCGCGTCGTGGTCATCAACCAGGACGTTCCGAACATGATTTCCGAAATCACGAAGGTGTTCGGTGCCGAAGGCATCAACATTGCCAGCTTCTCTAACAAGAGCAACGGCAAGATCGGCTACAACCTCGTTGACGTGGAAAGCAAGGTCGAAGACTCTATCGTCGAAAAGCTCTCCAAGCTCGACAAGGTCATCAAGGTCCGCGTGATTCATTTTTAAGACTGCTCGGGCTAGAATCTGACAGTCAAGTTTAGGGCTGGCCCTCGCTCTCACAACCGCCCCCGGTTAACACCCGGGGGCTTGGGGTTCACGGCTCATCTGATGGGGGAGGAATCCCCCTCGCTTCCGCCGCCTTGTGCGCGGTACTTTACGGTTGTCACCCCGGC